>NZ_JBAGKI010000047.1:0-47196 GCF_036689795.1 Micromonospora palythoicola
CCCCCCCCAACCCCCCCCCCCCCCGCCGCGGGGGCCCGCGGCTGTGTCGTCGGTGGCACACGGGAGCTGCTCGGCGGGCCGGGGAGCTGAACCGGCCCGCCGATCAGCCCGTCAGGGAGCCCCGCAGGAGGCTGTCGCCGGAGTGGGCGGTGTCGTTGTCGAACTCCTCGGCCGAGACGTCGACGACCGAGTACTGCCCCAGGTCCACGTTCGGCGGCAACGGCAGCAGCACGTCGGAGCCGTCGCCGAGCACACCGACCGAGAACATCTCCATGTTCCGCGGATTGATGAGCCAGACCTCGTAGTACCCCGGTACGGCCGGGAGATTCGCCACGTGCAGATGCAACTCGCCGCTGCCCAGCACCCGCGCGTCACCCCGGGCCGTCGGCGGAGTCGAACCGTACGCCGCCAGGGGCGCGCTGGCCAGCACCGTCGGCTCGGCGGGCGTACCGCCGTCGCGCAGCACGGCGGCGGTGCCGATCACCGCGACGGTGGCGGCGGCGACCGCCGTGACCGCCGTGGTGGCCAGCCGGGACCAGCGGCCGCGCCGGGACCGGCGCGGCACCGACGGAGTGTCGGTGGTGACCGGGTCGGTCCCGCCCGGCCGCTGCCGGTCGGCGAGGCGGGGCAGTTCCTCCGCCGCCGTGATCTCGGCCATGATGCCCTGCCAGAGGTGCTCCGGCGGGTCGGGCAGATCACGCAGTTCCTGACCGGCGGCACCGAGGCCGGCGACGTGGCGCAGGCTGTCCAACTCGGCCCGGCAGTGCGGGCAGGCGTCGAGATGGGTGCGGTCGGAGACGTCCACCTCACTCTCACCGAGCGCCAGAAATACCAGCCGGTCGTGCTCCAGGTGCTGCACCGTCCACCTCCCATCTGCGCTTCAGACTCGCCATGCCCCGCCGGATGTGACTCTTGACCGTGCCGAGCGGCACTCCGGTCATCGTCGCGATCTGCTGGTGGGTCAGGTCGTCGAAGAAGGCCAATTCCAGCATGCGCCGCTGCTCGTCCGGCAGCCGCGCCAGTTCGTCGGCCACCACCAGCCGGTCGACCACGGTGTCCGGGTCGCTGCCGGCGGGTGCCGGCTCGGGCAGTTGGCGCACGGTGTCGACCACCCGGTTCTCCCGGGCGGCGGACCGGAGCCGGTCGATCACCTTGCGCCGGCCGATGCCGAGCAACCAGCCGACGAGCGAGCCCTTCGCCGGATCGAAGGTCTCCCGGCCGAGCCAGGCGGCGACGAACGTGGCCTGGGTCGCGTCCTCCGCGTCGCTGCGGTTGACAAGCGTGCTGGTGGCCAGGTGGAGAACTGCCCGACCGTAACGGTCGTACGCCTCACGCAGTGCCAGCTCGTCGCCGGCCCGGAAACGCTGGGCCAGCTCGTCCTCGGGTGTGCCCGGTTGCTGCCGGATCCCGGTCACGGGACGGTTCGCCTGGTTGGGGGCATGCCCGACTGTAGCTCGCACCGGCGCCGTCCCCTCTGTCAGCCCAGCGTCTTGTCGACCTCACTACGTCGGGCCGGTGCCTGGCGGATGCGGTTGCCGCCGCAGAAAGAAAGTCGCCGCCGCCCGCATCCGGCCGGCGAGCTGCCGGCGTAACTCGGGGTGCACAGCAAGCATGACGAAGTGGCACGAAACATCAGGAGGCAGACATGCAGTTCGCGTACCTTCGTCGCGTCGCCGCCGGTGGCGCGGTCGCCGCGCTGACCTTCGTCGGCGCCGGCATCGCGACGGCGACCCCGGCGTACGCCGCCGACTCGAAGGTCTCCGTCGTGCACGGCATCCCGGACACCCCGGTCGACGTCTACGTCAACGGGGAGAAGACCCTGGAGAACTTCGAGCCCGGTGACGTGGCCGGTCCGCTGGACCTGCCCGAGGGGCAGTACGACCTCGCGCTGACCAGGCCGGGTGAGCCGATCGGCGACGCCATCCTCACCGCCGACGACGCCGAGGTGCCCGGTGGGGCGAACATCAGCATCGCCGCCCACCTCAACGCCGACGGCGAGCCGACCATCACCCCCTTCGTCAACGACACCGCGAAGGTCGACGCCGGCAAGGCCCGGCTGATCGTCCGGCACACGGCCGCCGCCCCGGCCGTGGACGTGCGGGCCGGCGGCAGCCCGGTCTTCGAGGGCCTGACCAACCCGAACGAGGCCAAGGGCGACGTGGACGCCGGCAGCGTCTCGGCGGACGTGGTGCTCGCCGGCACCGACACCGTGGTGATCGGGCCGGCCGACCTCAACCTGCGCGAGGGCACGGCGACGATCGTCTACGCCATCGGCTCCGCCGAGGCGGAGAACCTCTCCGTCGTCGCGCAGACCATCGACGGCCTGCACTCGGCGCCGTCCGGCGTGCCGAGCGGCACCGGCGGGCAGGCCGACACCGGTCTCGGCACCTGGTGGTACGCCCTGGCGGGAACCGGCCTCCTGCTGCTGGTCGCGGGCGGGGCGCGGGCGGCTGTCGTCCGGTCGGGTCGCCGGTGACCGTCGGCAACCGTGCGGCGCTGGCGGCGGTGGCCGCCGGCGCCGCCGCGCTCGCCGTCGCGGCGGTCGTGGCGGTCGTGTCCAGGCCGGCGGGAAGCGTCGGCACCGAGCGGGCCGCCGCCCTGGCCAGCCCCACCCCGTCGCGCACCGGACCGGCCGTGGCGGTGGTCCCCGGCGCGCTGCCGGGCGACGCCGAACCGGTGCGCCCGGTCCGGTTGCGCATCCCGGCGATCGGGGTCACCGCGCGGGTCGACCCGGTCGGCGTGAACGAGCGCACCCAGGAGTTCGACGTGCCGCCAAGCGTCGACGAGATCGGCTGGTACCGCTACGGCCCCGGGCTGGAGGCCGAGTCCGGCTCGGTGGTGATCGCCGGGCACGTCGACAGCGCCGATCAGGGCAAGGGTGCCTTCTACCGGCTGCGGGAACTGGCACCGGGGGACACCGTGACGGCCACCGGTGAGGACGGGACCGAGCGGACCTACCGGGTGGTGGCCCGGGAGGAGTACGACAAGACGAAGATTCCGCTGGAGCGGTACTTCGCCCGCGACGGGCGTCCCCGCCTGACCCTCATCACCTGTGGCGGGCCGTTCGACGCCGAGGCTCGCCGCTACCGGGACAACATCGTGGTGACCGCCGCCCCGGTTTGACGTCCCGTCAGGCAATCCGGTCTGCGCTCGGCATCGGAGTGGTCGTTAGGCTGAATCGTGATGGCTTACCTGGATCATGCCGCGACCACTCCGATGCTCGACGAGGCGTTGGAGGCGTACGTCGCGACCGCCCGCGAGGTCGGCAACGCGTCTTCCCTGCACGCGTCCGGCCGGCGCGCCCGTCGCCGGGTGGAGGAGTCGCGGGAGCGGGTGGCCGCCGTACTCGGGGCCCGACCGTCCGAGGTGATCTTCACCGGTGGTGGTACCGAGAGTGACAACCTCGCGGTGAAGGGCATCTTCTGGGCCCGCCGGGCCGCCGAGGCCGGGCGGCGCCGGGTGATCTCCAGCGCCGTCGAACACCACGCCGTTCTCGACGCGGTGGAGTGGCTGGACCGGCACGAGGGTGCCGAGGTGGGCTGGCTGTCCGTCGACGGGTCCGGCCGGTTGCACCCGGACGCACTCCGCACCGAGCTGGCCGAACACGGCGACCGCGCGGCGCTGGTCACCGCCATGTGGGCCAACAACGAGGTGGGCACCGTCCAGCGGATCGCCGAGCTGGCCGCCGTGGCCGCCGAGTACGGGGTGCCGTTCCACACCGACGCCATCCAGGCGGTCGGGCAGGTGCCCGTCGACTTCGCCGCCAGCGGCGTCGCCGCGCTCACCGTGACCGGTCACAAGCTCGGCGGCCCGGTCGGCGTCGGCGCGTTGCTGCTCGGTCGGGACGTGGCGGCGGTACCGCTGCTGCACGGCGGTGGACAGGAACGGGACGTGCGTTCCGGCACCCTCGACGCGGCCGGCATCGTCGCCTTCGCGGTCGCCGTCGAAGCGGCCGTCAAGGGCCAGCAGGAGTACGCGGCCGGGTTGGCCGCGCTCCGTGACGACCTGGTGCGGCGGGTCCGTCAGGCGGTCCCCGAGGTGGTCTTCAACGGTGATCCGACCGATCGGTTGCCCGGCAACGCGCACTTCTCCTTCCCCGGCTGCGAGGGGGACGCGCTGCTGCTCCTGCTGGACGCCCAGGGCATCGCCTGTTCGACCGGCTCGGCGTGCTCGGCGGGGGTGGCGCAGCCCTCCCACGTGCTGCTGGCGATGGGCGCGGACGACGACCGGGCCCGCTCGTCGCTGCGCTTCTCCCTCGGCCACACCAGCACCACCGCCGACGTCGACGCGCTCATCGCCGCCCTACCGGGGGCTGTGGAACGGGCCCGGCGGGCGGCGGCGCCGCGTACGCCCCGTTGAGCCGGTGCCGGGCGGGGATAGGCTCGACGGGAAGGGAGAGTGGTCCGGGTGAGGGTGTTGGCGGCGATGTCCGGCGGCGTGGATTCCGCCGTGGCGGCGGCGCGGGCGGTGCGGGCCGGGCATGACGTGATCGGCGTGCACCTGGCGTTGGCGCGCAACCCGCAGACCTACCGCACGGGGGCCCGGGGCTGCTGCACGCTGGAGGACTCGCGGGACGCCCGGCGCGCCGCCGACGTGCTCGGGATCCCGTTCTACGTCTGGGACATGGCCGACCGCTTCCACGCCGACGTGGTCGACGACTTCGTCGCCGAGTACGCGGCGGGGCGTACCCCCAACCCGTGCCTGCGCTGCAACGAGAAGATCAAGTTCGCCGCGGTGCTGGACCGGGCGGTGGCCCTGGGATTCGACGCGGTGGTCACCGGTCACCACGCCCGGCTCGGCCCCGACGGCCTGCTGCGCCGCAGTGTCGACGCGGCCAAGGACCAGTCGTACGTGCTGGCCGTGCTCACCCGTGAGCAGTTGGACCGTTCGATGTTCCCGCTGGGCGACTCGACGAAGGCGCAGGTCCGCCAGGAGGCCGCCGAGCGCGGGCTCGCCGTCGCCGACAAGCCGGACTCGCACGACATCTGCTTCATCGCCGACGGCGACACCCGGGGTTTCCTGGCCCAGCGCCTCGGCGAGACGCCCGGCGACGTGGTCGACGCCACCACCGGTGCGGTGGTGGGGCAGCACGCCGGCGCGTACGCGTACACCGTCGGCCAGCGGCGCGGTCTGCACCTGGACCGGCCGGCCCCGGACGGCCGGCCCCGCTACGTGCTCTCCATCACGCCGACGACGAACACCGTCACCGTCGGCCCGGCGGAGGCGCTGGAGGTCGGCACGGTGCGGGCCGCCCGCCCGGTCTGGACCGGAGGGCCGCGACCCGACGGCCCGATCGAGTGCGAGGTGCAGTTGCGCGCCCACGGCGTGGTGGTGCCCGCCGCCGTCACGGTCGACGCCGACACCCTGCACGCCGACCTGCACCGCCCGGTGCGCGGCGTCGCCGCCGGCCAAGCCATCGTCGCCTACCGCCCCGACCCCGCCGGCGACATCGTCCTCGGCTCCGCCACCATCACCGACTGACCGCCATCTCTGGCGTTGATCAAGAAGTTTGCGTCAGCCGCAAGCCGGAATCGTGACCGGAACTTCTTGATCAACAGGTGGCTGAGGTGTCCACGGGTAGGCTGCGGCGGTGAGTGATCTGGGGTTGCCGTGGACGGTGGGTGCGGCGACGGGGCTGGGGTCGTTGCCGGGAACCGACATCGCCGAGGCGCAGCGGATCGTCCTCGGTGAGCTGCCCGCCCTTCCTCATCTGCCGGAGCTGCCGGCCCGGGGGCCGGGTGCGGACCTGGTCGGGCGCACCGGCGGTCTGCTGGTGGAGTTGCCGATCGAGCTGTACGCGGCGCGGTGGCGGGTGGCTCCGCGTCCCGGCCGCGACCTGCGCCGGGCCCGCGACCTGATGGAACGCGACCTGGACCAGCTCGCCGAGCAGGCCGAGGAGTACGCCGGCCCACTCAAGATCCAGGCGGCCGGACCGCTGACCCTGGCCGCCTCGATCGAGCTGCCGATCGGCGGTCGGATGCTGCGCGACCCCGGCGCGCTGCGGGACCTGACCGGCTCGCTGGCCGAAGGGCTGCGCGGCCACGTGGAGGCGGTGAGCCGTCGGCTGCCGCGCGCCTCGGTGCTGCTGCAACTGGACGAGCCGGGCCTGCCGGCGGTGCTGGCCGGCCGGGTTCCCACCGAGAGCGGCCTCGGTGCCTACCGGGCGGTGGAGTCGGGCGACGCCCGTACGTTGCTGAGCACGGTGATCGAGGCGGTCGGGGTGCCGACCGTGGTGCACTGCTGCGCCCCGGACGTGCCGCTGGAGCTGCTCCGCTCCGCCGGAGCGATCGGTGCCGCGCTCGACCTGAGCCTGCTCACCGACCTCGACCCGCTCGGTGAGGCGCTCGACGCCGGGTTCGGGCTGCTGGCCGGTGCCGCGCCGACGACGCCGAACGGTCGGGCACCGACCTCGGCCGACCTGGCCGACCGGGTTCGCACCCTCTGGGACCGCCTCGGGTTCCCGCGCCGCAGGCTCGCCGAGCAGGTGGTGGTGACCCCCGCCTGTGGCCTGGCCGGTGCCGACGCCGCATACGCTCGGGCGGTTCTGGCGGCCTGTCGGGACGCCGGCCGCCGGCTGTCCGAGCAGTGAGGTTTTCCGTCGTACCCACCGGGCACGATGCTCGCCATGATTGGACAGCTGCGTTCGACGGTGATCGACTGTCCCGACCCACGCGCGTTGGCCGGCTTCTACTCGGAGCTGCTCGGCCTGCCGCTGATCGGGGACAACTCCGACGATGACGAGTGGGTGGTGCTCGGCGGGCCGCCCGGCCACCAACCCCGGCTGGCCTTCCAGCGGGCCCTAGACCTGCGCCCGCCGGCCTGGCCGGATCCGGCGCGGCCCCAGCAGTTCCACCTCGACGTGACGGTCGACGACATCGAGGCGGCGGAGCAGGCGGCCCTGGCCCTGGGCGCCCGCCGGCTACCCGGCGAGGGCGAGGGCTTCCGGGTCTACGCCGACCCGGCCGGACACCCCTTCTGCCTCTGCTGGGACTGACCGCCCGGCCTGCCGTGCCGACCTCGGTCGGACCGGCAGGCCGACGGTGGTGGTCCGACCGGGTGCTGCGCGGACTTGCCGGCGGCGGGCATCATCACGGTCATGATCAGCCCTGCGCCGCAGCGCGTCGCCGGCTCGCTCTTCGGGCTCGCCTTCGGTGACGCCCTCGGCAAGCCCACCGAGTTCCTCACCGTCGCCGAGATCGACAGGCGCTACGGGCCCACCGGTCCGCGTGAGCTGGTCGGTGACCCGGCGCTGGTCACCGACGACACCCAGATGGCGTTGGCGGTGGGTTGGGCGCTGCACGACGCGCCGGCGTACACCGCCGAGGCCGTGGAGCCGCTGCTGCGCCGCCGGTTCCTGGACTGGGCGGCCAGCCCGGACAACAACCGCGCGCCGGGGATGACCTGCCTGCGGGCCTGCGCCGAACTGTCCCGGGACCTGCCCTGGCAGCAGGCCACCGAGGCCGGCTCGAAGGGGTGTGGCGCGAACATGCGGGTCACCCCGGTCGGGCTGCTCGACGTCGACCTGGACACCCTGGCCGGGCTGGCCCAGCTCCAGGCCGGCCTGACCCACGGACACCCGACCGGGCTGGCGGCGAGCGAGCTGACCGCGTACGCCGTGCGGCTGCTCGTCGACGGCGCTCCGCTGACCGACCTCCCCGGCCTGCTCACCGCCCGGGGTCGGCAGCAGCGCACGGTCTACCGGGCCGACTGGCTCGGTGAGCTGTGGCAACGGCCGGGCGAGCGGACGCCGCAGGAGTTCATCGCCCGCGGTTGGGACGAGTGCCTCCGGGCGCTGGGTCGACTCGACGCGGCCCTGGCCGCCCCGGATGACGGCGACGATCCGTGCCGGGTCACCGGTGCGGGCTGGATCGCGGAGGAGGCGCTCACGGCGGCCCTGTACTGCGCACTCCGGCATCCGGACGCCCCGGTCGACGCGCTGGCCCGGGGTGCGCGGAGCGCCGGAGACTCCGACTCGATCGCCGCCCTCGCCGGAGCCTTCGTCGGCGCGGCCCACGGGATGGCCGGTTGGCCGGCGGACTGGGCCGGCCGGATCGAGTACGCCGATCAACTCGCCGCGCTGGCCGCACGGTTGTCCCACCCGGGGGATACCGTGCGGGGGTAGCACGATCACGGGAGGTCGACAGCGGTGTCCGGAGGCGGCAGGGTGTCCGAGGAAGCGGTTCCCCAGCAGGTCGATGCGGCGCAGGAGGCCGCCGGTCCCGAGCCGACGCCGCAGGCGCGGGAGCGGCACACCACGCTCAGCCAGGAACTGACCGAGCACCAGTACCGCTACTACGTGCTCGACGCCCCGACCGTCTCCGACGCCGACTTCGACCGCCAACTACGCGAGCTGGAGGCGCTGGAGGCGGAGTTCCCGGCGCTGCGCACCCCGGATTCACCGACCCAGCGGGTCGGTGGCACGTTCTCCACCGACTTCACACCGGTCGCGCACGCCGAACGGATGATGTCGCTGGACAACGCCTTCGCCGACGAGGAGCTGGCCGCCTGGGCGGAGCGGGTCGAGCGGGACGCCGGTGGTCCGGCACCTTATCTGTGCGAGCTGAAGGTCGACGGGCTGGCGATCAACCTCACCTACGAAGGCGGCCGGCTGGTTCGCGCGGCCACCCGCGGCGACGGCCGCACCGGCGAGGACGTCACCGCGAACGTACGCAGCATCCGGGACGTGCCGGGTCGGCTGACCGAGTCGGCGGAGTTCGGACCGGCCCCCGAGTTCATCGAGGTGCGGGGCGAGATCTACTTTCCGGTGGCCGCCTTCGCCGATCTCAACGCCGGTCTGGTCGAGCAGGGCAAGGCGCCCTTCGCCAACCCGCGAAACGCCGCGGCCGGCAGTCTGCGGCAGAAGGATCCACGGATCACCGCCTCCCGCCCGCTGCGCCTGGTGGTGCACGGCATCGGCGCCCGCCGCGGCTTCCAGCCGGCCACCCAGTCCGAGTCGTACGCGGCGTTGCAGGGCTGGGGGCTGCCCACCAGCGACCGCTGGCGGGTGGTGCCCGACCTGGCCGGCGTCCGGGACTACATCGCGCACTACGCGGCGCACCGGCACGACGTCGAGCACGAGATCGACGGCGTGGTGGTGAAGGTCGACCCGGTGCCCATCCAGGGACGGCTGGGTTCCACCAGCCGGGCGCCACGTTGGGCGATCGCCTTCAAGTACCCGCCGGAGGAGGTCAACACCACCCTGCTCGACATCGAGGTCGAGGTCGGGCGGACCGGTCGGGTCACGCCTCGGGCGGTGCTCCAGCCGGTCCGGGTGGCCGGCTCCACCGTCGAGTACGCGACCCTGCACAACGCCCGCGAGGTCGAGCGCAAAGGGGTCCTGATCGGCGACACGGTGGTGATCCGCAAGGCCGGTGACGTGATCCCCGAGGTGCTCGGTCCGGTGGTCGACCTGCGTCCGCCGGACGCCCGACCGTTCGTCATGCCGACCACCTGCCCGGCCTGCGGGACGCCGCTCGCGCCCGCCAAGGAGGGCGACGTCGACATCCGCTGCCCCAACTCGCGCAGTTGCCCCGCGCAGCTGCGGGAGCGGGTGTTCCACCTGGCCGGGCGGGGCGCCTTCGACATCGAGGCCCTCGGCTACAAGAGCGGTGCCGCGCTGCTCGACGCGCAGATCATCACCGACGAGGGTGACCTCTTCTCGCTCGACGCCGAGCGGCTGGCCCGTGCGCCGTTCTTCGTCAACAAGGACGGCAGCCTCGGCAGCAACGCCGTCAAGCTGCTCGACAATCTCGCCACGGCCCGGGAGCGCGACCTGTGGCGGGTGCTGGTGGCCCTGTCGATCCGGCACGTCGGGCCGACCGCCGCGCAGGCCTTGGCCCGACACTTCCGGTCCATCGAGGCGGTCGACCGGGCGACCGAGGAGGAACTCTCCTCAGTCGACGGTGTCGGCCCGACCATCGCCGCCAGCATCCGCGAGTGGTTCGCCGTCGACTGGCACCGGGAGGTGGTCCGCAAGTGGGCCGAGGCGGGGGTCCGCATGGCGGAGGAGGCGGTGCAGGAGGGGCCACGTCCGCTGGAGGGGGTGACCGTGGTGGTGACCGGCACCCTCGGCGGCTTTTCGCGGGACCAGGCGGCGGAGGCGATTCAGTCCCGGGGCGGCAAGGTCAGCGGCTCGGTGTCGAAGAAGACCGGCTTCGTGGTGGTGGGCGACAACCCCGGCTCCAAGGCGGACAAGGCGGCGAGCCTGAAGGTGCCCGTGCTCGACGAGGAGGGCTTCCGGGTGCTCCTCGACGCCGGCCCCGAGGCGGCCCGGCAGGTGGCCCGGGTGGAGGAGTGACGATCTTTACGGCACTGTGCCGGATACCAACTTAATCACGACTACGACCGGTTCGTGACTGTCGCGCCGGGTTGATGGGCGGTGGGGCGTTTCATTGGGGCACGGCGCGTGAGACCACGGGCCGGTCTCGTGCCGGGAGGTGTGATGGAGTCGCCCGATCCGCGCAACCTCGTCCCGCCCGGGCGTACCGCGCAGTTCTCCACCTTCGTCGCGGCCGTACTCGCGGTGGCCGTGCTCGTCTCGGCCGGCGGGCTGGTGTCGTTCGTCTCGACCCTGCCCGACCTGCCGGCGGCGTTCTGGACGATGGCGGTGCTCGCCGTGGCCTGCGACGCGCGGCCCTTCCTGCCGCCCGGGCGGGGGCAGTCCTCCTCGGCCGTTTTCCCCTCGACCTGCTTCACCTTCGCGATCCTGCTCGGCTGGGGGCTCGGCCCCGCGGTCGCGGTGCAGGCGGTCGCCGTGGTGGTGTCCGGGGTCAGGATGCGGCACGCGCCCTGGCGGACGGCCTTCAACGCGGGGCAGTACGCCTGCTCGCTGGCGGCGGCGTACGCGATCACCCGGCTCGGCCCCGGCGGCATCTACGACGGCGCGGCGCTGGGCTGGACCGACATCGTCGCGATCGGCGGCGCCGGAGTCGCCTGGTTCGCGGTCAACTACGGGCTGGTCACCACGGCGGTGCGGCTGCGCTTCGGGGAGCGGTGGTGGCCCAACGCGTGGCACGGCCTGCCCTTCGAGCTGCTCTCCACCGGCTCGTTGCTGCTGCTCGCGCCGGTGCTGGTCACCGCCGCCAGGGCCAGCGCCGCCCTGGTGCCGCTGGTGCTGGTGCCGCTGTTCGCGGTCTACCGGATGGCCCGGCTCACCGTGGAGCAGCATCAGTTGGCCGCACTCGACCCGCTCACCGGCCTGCCCAACCGCAAGGCACTGCTGGCGGAGGTCAACGAACAGGTGCACCGGCACGCGGAGCGCGCCGCCCGGGGAGAGCCCGCGACGCGCCTCGCCCTGCTGCTCATCGACCTGGACCGGTTCAAGAACGTCAACGACGCGCTCGGCCACGCGGTCGGTGACCGGCTGCTGGTGGAGGTGAGCGCCCGGTTGACAAGCGTGGTCGCGCCGCCGCAGATGGTCGCGCGGCTCGGCGGCGACGAGTTCGCGATCGTGATGACCGGGCTCAGCGAGGTCGGCGAGGCCCGTTCGTTGGCCGACCAGGTCGTCCAGGCGCTCGCCGAACCGGTGTCGCTGGACGGGCTGCCGCTGGACGTCGGCGGGTCCATCGGCATCGCCCTGTTTCCGGATCACGGGGAGGACTTCGCCACCCTGATGCGGCACGCGGACGTGGCGATGTACGACGCGAAGCACCGCAACGACACCGTCGCCGTCTACACCGCCGAGTCCGACCACAACTCCGCCGAGCGGCTGGGGCTGCTGGCCGACCTGCGCCGGGTGCTGGAGGTCGGCGCGTCGGTGCGGCACGACGGGTCCGCGTCGGCCGGCCCGACCGCCGTGCGCGGCGGCGACGGCGCGGTGCTGCCCACCTCCGTGCCGGCGGAGGAGCCGGCCGGCACCCGATGGTGGGATCGGCGGCGACGCCGCCCCCGGGTGGTGCGGCACGACGACGAGCTGATCGCCCGGATCATCACCGGGGCCGACCCGACCCTGCGCCGGGCGGCCCGCGACGCCGATCCGGACGCCGCGACGGCCGGCGGGGCGGTGTGGTCCGGGGCACGCGCCGGTGACCAGTCGGACCTCGGCGATGGGACGGAATCCACCGCCGAGAATCGTTCCGGTGCCGAGCCGGGCACGGACGCGGGCGAGATCACGATGTATTACCAGCCGCAGGTCGCCATCGCCACCGGTGAGGTGGTCGGGGTGGAGGCGCTGCTGCGCTGGCGGCATCCGCGCCGGGGGATGGTCGACCCGGAGGAGCTGATCCGGGTCGCCGAACAGAGCGCGGTGATGCGGCTGCTCACCCGCCGGGTCGTCGACGACGTGGTGGAGCAACTCGCCAAGTGGTCCGCGGCCGGCCTCGGACTGCGGGCGGCGTTGAACGTCAGCGTGCGGGACCTGCACACCGGTGAGATCGCCGACCAGATCGCCGACCGGCTCACCCGCTACGGGGTGGCACCGGAGCGGCTGCAACTGGAGATCACCGAGGGTGCGCTGATGGCCGACCCACGTCGGGTGCTGACCACCATCACCCGGCTGCACCGGATCGGGGTGGGCATCGCGCTCGACGACTTCGGTACCGGTTACTCGTCCCTCCAGCACCTGCGCCGACTGCCGCTGTCGGAGGTGAAGGTGGACCGCTCGTTCGTCCTCGGCATGACCGAGGACGCCGACGACGCGGCGATCGTCCGCTCCACCATCGAACTGGCCAAGGCGCTGGGGCTCCGGGTGGTGGCCGAGGGCGTGGAGGACGAGCGGACCTGGCGGATGCTGCACGCGGCCGGCTGCGACGCCGCCCAGGGCTGGTTCTACGCCCGGCCGATGCCGGCGGAGGAACTGGCCGCCTGGCTGGCCCGGTACCGTCCGCTGCGCCCACTCGGCGGCCACGACGAGGCGGACATTCCCCGACGGCACGCCCGCTGATCCGGCCGGGCCGGGACCGGCCGCATCGGGTGCTCGGGGAGGCGGCAACGGCCGGCCGGGCGGGAAACAATAGACTCGCTGCGGTCACCGCGTGTCGCGTACCCGGCAGCGGTGGGCGCAGGTCCGGCAGACGCAGCACAGCCACGAAGGGGGCACCGATGGCCGCCATCTCCCGCGAGGAGGTCGCGCACCTGGCGCGACTGTCGCGGCTCGCCGTGACGGAGGAGGAGCTGGACACCTTCGCCGGTCAGCTCGACGTGATCCTCCAAGCGGTCGCGCAGGTGGGCGAGGTCGCCGCCGCGGACATCCCGCCGACCTCCCACTCGGTGCCGCTGACGAACGTGCTCCGCGAGGACGTCGTGACGCCGTGCCTGACCCCGGAGGAAGCGTTGTCGGGTGCCCCCGACGCGGAGGAGCAGCGGTTCCGCGTACCGCGGATCCTGGACGAGGATGTGGCCTCATGACCGACGTCACCGCAATGACCGCGACGCAGATCGCCGGGCTCGTCGCCACCGGTGCCGCCTCCGCCGTCGAGGTCACCCAGGCCCACCTGGACCGGATCGCCGCCGTCGACGGCCGGGTCAACGCCTTCCTGCACGTCGACACCGAGGGCGCGCTGGCCGCCGCCCGCGACGTCGACGCCCGCCGGGCGGCCGGCGAGGAACTGGGGCCGCTGGCCGGTGTGCCGGTCGCAGTCAAGGACGTCCTCACCACCAAGGGGGTGCCGACCACGGTCGGCTCGAAGATCCTTGAGGGCTGGCGTCCGCCGTACGACTCGACGATCGTGCAGCGGCTGCGCGCCGCCGGCACGGTGATGCTGGGCAAGACCAACATGGACGAGTTCGCGATGGGCTCCTCCACGGAGTACTCGGCGTACGGGCCGAGCCGCAACCCGTGGGACACCGACCGCATCCCGGGTGGCTCCGGCGGGGGAAGTGCGGCGGCGCTCGCCGCGTACGAGGCGCCGCTGGCGATCGGCTCGGACACCGGCGGTTCGATCCGCCAGCCGGGCGCGGTCACCGGCACCGTCGGCGCGAAGCCCACCTACGGCGGCACCTCCCGGTACGGGCTGGTGGCCTTCTCCTCCTCGCTGGACACCCCGGGCCCGTGCGCGCGTACCGTGCTCGACGCGGCGCTGCTGCACGCGGCGATCGGCGGGCACGACCCGCGTGACTCCACCTCCATCCCGGCCCCGGTGCCGGACGTGGTGGCCGCGGCGAAGCTCGGCGCGACCGGTGACCTGAGCGGGGTACGGCTCGGCATCGTCACCGAGTTCGGCGGCGAGGGCGCGGAGCCGGGCGTGATGGCCGCCTTCAACGAGGCCGTCGACACGCTCACCAAGCTCGGCGCGGAGATCGTCGAGATCTCCTGCCCGCACTTCCGCTACGCCCTGCCGGCGTACTACCTGATCGCGCCCAGCGAGTGCTCCTCGAACCTGGCCCGCTTCGACGGTGTCCGGTTCGGGTTGCGGACCGGCGACGACGGCAACCGGTCGCTGGAGGAGGTCATGTCGCTGACCCGGGAGGCCGGCTTCGGCCCCGAGGTCAAGCGGCGCATCATGCTCGGCACGTACGCGCTCTCCTCGGGCTACTACGACGCCTACTACGGGCAGGCGCAGAAGGTGCGTACGCTGATCACCCGCGACTTCACCGCCGCGTTCGAGCGGGTCGACGCGCTGATCTCGCCGACCACCCCGTTCGTCGCCTTCCCGCTCGGCGCGCGCACCTCCGACCCGTACCAGATGTACCTGGCCGACCTGTTCACCATCCCGAGCAACCTGTACGGCGGGCCGGGCATCTCGGTGCCGTGCGGGCTCTCCGAGGGGCTGCCGGTCGGCCTGCAGGTGATGGCACCGACCCTGGCCGACGACCGGATGTACCGGGTCGCCGCCGCGCTGGAGAGCGCGGTCGGCACGCTCACGCCACCGACCATGTGAACGATCGTGCGCAGGCGGCCGACCGTCGCCCGCGCACGGCCTCGTCGCCCGCCCGGTGCGGCCACCCGGCCGCGCCGGGCGCGGTTGCGTCGGCGCGACACACTGGTCACCGATCGGGTAATTGCCGATCGTCAACCCTCCTGTTTGGATGACCAAGAGTCGGGTGGACCGGCTGGTCGCTGGCGAACGCGAGCCGTTCTGATCAGAGCTGGATGTGCGATGAAGACACTGCGCCCGGTCATGGCCCTGACGATGGTGGTCGCGTTGCTGCTGGGCACCGCGTCCCCGGCCGCGGCGGTGGCCGTCACCATCACCTCGGGCGCGCCCCGGTCGCCGATGGTCCTGGGGCAGGTGTACGCGATCCACACCGTCGAGGCGACGGGTGGCACGGAGCCGTACCGGTTGTCGGTGAGTGCGGGGAGCCTGCCGCCGGGCATGCTGCTGGTCGGTAACTCGCTCGGGGGTTCGCCGACCACGGCGGGCACCTACACCTTCACCCTGCGGATGACCGACGCGGCCGGCCAGTTCGCCGAGCGGACGGCCACGATCGAGGTACGCGAACCCACGGTCGAGATCACCTCGGGCGCGCCTCGGTCGCCGATGGTGCTGGGGCAGGTGTACGCGATCCACACCGTCGAGGCGGCGGGTGGCACGGAGCCGTACCGGTTGTCGGTGCGTGCGGGGAGCCTGCCGCCCGGCATGCTGCTGGTCGGTAACTCGCTCGGGGGGTCGCCGACCACGGCCGGCACCTACTCCGCCACCCTGCGGATGACCGACAGGAACGGCTTCTTCGGCGAGCAGGACATCACCATCGTCGTCGCCGAGGCCACGACCCCGACCCCCACGGCGACCCCGACCGGTCCGAGCCCGACACCGACCGGTCCGAGCGCCACCCCGACCGCTCCGAGCCCCACCCCGACCGCGCCCACCGCCACCCCGACCCCGGTCGACCCGACCCCGACGCGGTCGGCGAGCCCCGCGCCGCCCGCCCCGTCGCCGTCGAGGACGAGCGGGGCGTGGCTGCCGGTCACCGGCTCGAACTCGACACTCGTGCTGCTGTCGCTGGGCGTGCTGGCGTTCTCCATCGGCGGGATCCTGCTCGTGGTGACCTTCAACCGTCGTCGGCGGTTCAGCACACCCGAGTGACATCCGGGTGACGCCCGGCCGAGGCGTGCCCGGTCGAGCGGTTAGGCTTGGCGGCGTTGTGTCCGGATGCCGCCGTGGGCCGGCTACCGCCTGCAAAGCTGGAGTTCTCATGACCACGACGCTGCCCGCGTACGACGAGGTCGTCGCGCGCTACGAGCCGGTGATCGGCCTGGAGACCCACGTCGAGCTGGGCACGAACACCAAGATGTGGTGCGGCTGCCCGACCGACTTCGGTGGCGAGCCGAACACCCGGGTCTGCCCGGTCTGCCTCGGCCTGCCCGGCTCCCTGCCGGTGGCGAACAAGGCGGCCATCGAGGCGACCGTACGGATCGGCCTGGCGCTGAACTGCTCCATCGCGCAGTGGTGCCGGTTCGCCCGGAAGAACTACTTCTACCCGGACATGCCGAAGAACTTCCAGATCAGCCAGTACGACGAGCCGCTCTGCTTCGACGGCCACCTGGACGTCGAGGTCAACGGCGAGCTGGTGCGCATCGGCATCGAGCGGGTGCACCTGGAGGAGGACACCGGCAAGACGCTGCACGTCGGCGGCGCCACCGGGCGCATCCACGGCGCCACCGAGTCGCTCGTCGACTACAACCGGGCCGGCATTCCGCTTGTCGAGATCGTCACCAAGCCGATCCCCGGTACCGGTGCGCTCGCCCCCGAGGTGGCCCGCGCGTACGTCACCGAGCTGCGTGACGTGATCCGCTCGCTGGGCGTCTCCGACGTGCGGATGGAGGAGGGCTCGCTGCGCTGTGACGTCAACACCTCGCTGAACCTGCCCGGCGAGGAGTGGGGCACCCGCACCGAGACCAAGAACGTCAACTCGCTGCGCTCGGTCGAGCGGGCGGTCCGCTCGGAGATGCTGCGCCAGGCGTCCGTACTGGAGGCCGGCGGTCGGATCACCCAGGAGACCCGGCACTTCCACGAGGACACCGGGGACACCACCCCGGGCCGGTCCAAGGAGACCGCCACCGACTACCGCTACTTCCCCGAGCCGGATCTGGTGCCGATCGCGCCGGACCCGGCCTGGGTGGCCGAGCTGAAGGCCGCCCTGCCGGAGCTGCCCCGGCTGCACCGCCGTCGCCTCCAGGAGGCGTGGGGCCTGTCGGACGCGGACATGCAGTCGGTGCTCAACGCCGGTGCTGTCGAGCTGATCGAGGCCACCGTGGCGGCCGGTGCGACACCGGCCGCCGCTCGCAAGTGGTGGCTGGGCGAGCTGTCCCGGCGGGCCAACGAGACGGGTGTGGAACTGGCCGACATCGGGGCCACCCCGACCCAGGTCGCCGAGCTCCAGGGCCTGGTCGACGCCGGCAAGCTCAACGACAAGCTGGCCCGCACGGTGCTGGAGGGCGTGGTCGCCGGCGAGGGCTCGCCGACCGAGATCATGACCAACCGGAACCTGGAGGTCGTCTCCGACACCGGCGCCCTCACCGCCGCGGTGGACGACGCGATCGCCGCCAACCCGGCCATCGCCGACAAGGTCCGCAGCGGCAAGGTGGCCGCCGCCGGCGCCCTGGTCGGCGCGGTCATGAAAACCACCCGAGGCCAGGCCGACGCCCAAACCGTCCGCACCCTGATCCTGGCCCGCCTAACCCCCAACCCCTAACCCCCACCCCACCCCACCCCGACCCGACCCGCGTTGATCATGAGGTTGGCGGCAGTTGTTGATCATCCCGCCGCCGCTAACCTCATGATCAACGCTTGCGCCACCCCGAATGAGGGCGTCAATGGAGATGCCTGGATGGAGTTCCAGCGTGGACGAGCACGATCTTGATGTTCTGGATGAGATTCAGCGGCGGGTGTTGTGGCTCGCGACGCGGATCGTGGACGCGGCGAACCATGACCGGGGTGCTGGGGACGGGGTGAAGGTCGGCGGGCACCAGGCGTCCAGCGCGTCGCTGGTCACCGCGATGACGGCGCTGTGGTTCGCCCACCTGGACGCCGAGGACCGGGTGGCGGTCAAGCCGCACGCCTCGCCGGTCTTCCACGCCATCCAGTACCTGCTGGGCAACCTGGACCGGTCGTACCTGCCCCGGCTGCGGGCGCGGGGCGGACTCCAGTCGTACCCGTCGCGGACCAAGGACCCGGACGCGGTGGACTTCTCCACCGGGTCGGTGGGGCTCGGCGCCGCCGCGCCGCTGTTCGCGGCGGTGACCCGGCGCTACGTCGACGCCCACTTCGGGGCGCGACCGCACTCCCGGTTCGTCGCCCTGATCGGTGACGCCGAGCTGGACGAGGGCAACATCTGGGAGGCCGTCGCCGACCCGGCCACCACCGGGCTCGGCAACGTCATGTGGGTGGTCGACTTCAACCGGCAGTCGCTCGACCGGGTCGTGCCCGGGGTGCGGATCGACCAGTGGCGCGGCCAGTTCGAGGCCGCCGGCTGGCACGTCGTCGAGGTGAAGTACGGTCGCCGGCTCGCCGAGGCGTACGACCGGCCGGGCGGGGCGGCGTTGCGCGACTGGATCGACGCGATGCCGAACGAGCAGTACCAGTCGCTGTTCGGGCTGACCGGGCCGGCGCTGCGCAAGCAGTTCCTGGACGGTGCCCCCGAGGGCATCGCCGCGTTGATCGCCGACGTCTCCGACGCCGATCTCGGCCCACTCGTCACCGACCTGGGCGGGCACGACCTGGCGGCGCTGCTGGACGCGTACGCCCAGTGCGACGCGGTGACCGACCGGCCGAGCGTGGTGTTCGCGTACACCGTCAAGGGGTGGGGGCTGCCGATCGCCGGCAACCCGCGCAACCACTCCGCCCTGCTGACCGGCGAACAGGTCGACGCGTTGCGCGCCGCGCAGGGGTTGACCCGGAACACCGAGTGGGACCGGCTCGATCCGGCGTCGCCGGCCGGGATCCGGGCCGGGCAGCGTCGGGAGGCGCTGTCCCGCGCGCCCCGCGAGCGTGCGCTGGGGGTCGCTGTGCCCCAGGCCACGAACGTACGCGCCAACAAGCCGATCTCCACCCAGGAGGTCTTCGGCCGGGTGCTGGTCGACCTGGCCCGTGACCCGCAGGTGGGCCGGTATCTCGTCACCACCGCGCCGGACGTGGCCACCTCCACCAACCTGGCCGGGTTCATCAACAAGACCGGCGTGTTCGCACCGACCGCCCAGCGTTCCTGGTCGGAGGACCGGATGCTGCGCTGGACGGAGAGCCCCGAGGGTCAGCACATCGAGCTGGGCATCTCCGAGATGAACCTGTTCCTGCTGCTCGGCCAGCTCGGCCTGGCGTGGGACCTGTCCGGGCAGCCGCTGCTGCCGGTCGGCACCGTCTACGACCCGTTCGTGCTGCGCGGGCTCGACGCGTTCCTGTACGGCACCTACTCCGGTGCCCGCTTCGTGGTCGCGGGTACCCCGTCCGGGGTCACCCTCGCGCCGGAGGGCGGCGCCCACCAGTCGACCATCACCGCGAGCGTGGGCCTGGAACTGCCCGGGGTGACCTTCGTCGAGCCGGCGTACGCGGCAAGCCTCGACTGGCTGCTCTGCGACGCGTTCGGGCACATCGCCGGTACGACCCCGGCGGCACCGACGGCGGTGCCGGCCGAGGACGGCGCGTACTACTTCCGGCTCAGCACCCGGCCGGTGGACCAGGCACCGTTCGAGGCGGCCCGGAACCGGCTCGGTGACGCGGTACTGCGCCGGCAGGTGCTCGCCGGGGCGTACCGGCTGGTCGACGCCCACCAGGCGTACCCGCACCTGGCCGACGCGCCGACCGTGCAACTGGCCGCCTCCGGGGCGGTGCTGCCCGAGGTGCTGGCCGCCGCGGCGGAACTGGCCGACGAGGGGGTCGCCGCCCACGTGGTGGACGTGACCAGCCTGGATCGCCTCTACCGGGCCTGGCAACGCACGCTGCGTCAGGGCGTACGCACGGCGACCGTGCCGAGCGTGCCGGGCGCGCTGCGGTCCGCCTTCGCCGACCGGGTGCCGGTGGTGACCGTGCACGACGCCGCCTCGCACGCCATGGCCTGGCTCGGCTCGGCGGTGGCCGCGCCGGCGGTTCCGCTCGGCGTCGACGAGTTCGGCCAGTCCGGCAGCGTCCACGACCTCTACGACCTGCACGACCTGCTCCCCGGCAGCATCGTCAACGCCGCCCTCGCCGCCCTCTCCCTCCGCTGACCCACCCCCACCCCACTACCCCCACCCGGCCCGGCCCGCCTCGCCTCACGTCGTTGATCAAGAAGTTTTCGCCGGGGAGAGCGCTTCACAGTGGCCAAAACTTCTTGATCATCTGGGCTGGGGCGGCCTGGGCCGGTGGGGGTGCAGGGGGTGGGGGGAGGGGGTGGGGGTCAGCGGGTGGGGGTTGGGGTGGGGGAGATGGTGGTGGTGGGGGTGGCTGTGGGGGTGGCGCCGAGGGGGGTGGTCACCGGCGGGGCGATGACGGTGCGTTCGAGGTTCACCTGGGCCTGGCCGGTGCCGCCCACGGTGATGTCGTCGTACGCCTGGAGCCGCTTCTCCTGGTCGAAGTAGAGCACCGTCATCGCCAGCGGGGTCGGCTCCTCCTGCTCCAGCCCCCGCAGCCCGGCACCGCCGGTGGAGCCCTGCACCATCAGCGTGGTGGGCTGCTGGCCGGCCACCTCCGGCAGCGTGTTGACCTGCCGATCGTGGGTGTGCCCGGCGAGCACCAGCGGGGTGGTGCCGGAGAGCGGGCCGGCGGCGGCCGGGTCGTGCACCAGCGCGATGTCGACCGGCCGGGGTGAGCTGCGGATCGTGGCGGCGAGCTTCTCACCGTTGGTGATCAACTCGTCGGCGGTGGATTGGTTCAGCCCGCCGCTGGCCGGCGAGGTGCTCTTGTCCGGGGTGAAGCGGGGATCACCGATCCCGGCGATGGTCAGCCCGGCGACGGTGGTCGTGGTGTTGTCCAGCACGACCGCGTTCGGTTGGCGGGCCACCGCCGCCGCCGTACGGCCCGAGTCGTGGTTGCCCCGGATGTACACGTACGGCTTCTCCAGCAGGCTGATCGAGCCGACGTAGGACGCCTCGGGCTCGCTGCCCCAGTCGGTGATGTCGCCGGTGTCGATCACCACGTCGATACCGAACTGCTCGGTCACGGTCCGGATGAGCTGCCAGGCGCTCGGGTTGAGGTGCAGATCGGAGATGTGCAGCACCCGCGTGGTGCCCGGGTCCGGCTCGTACACCGGCAGCGCCGACACCGTCGTGTAGAGCTGGGTGACGTTGCCGATGAGCCGTTGGAGCTGCTCGGCGTACCGGGTGTAGTCGTCAGCGATCTTGCGCACGTCGCCGACGATGGCCGGGGCGTTGACCAGCAGTCCCTCGTACCGGGGCTCCTCGATCGACTGGGGCCGGATGGTGGCGGCGGCGGTGCCCAGGCTGCCGGCCGTGATCAGCAGCGCGAGTCCGCCGGCCCAGGCCGCCCGGCGGGTGTCGCGGAACACCAGCAGCGCCAGCACCAGGGTGGCCAGGACGGCGGAGCCGACCGTGCGCAGGCCGAGCCGCAGCACCCCCTCCCGGACCTCGTCGACCGCCGACTGGGTGGCCCGGTTGAGGCTCGCCGGGTCGCCGATCAGCGCCTCCACCCGGCTCTGCTCCAACGCGCCCAGCTCGACGGTCAGCTGGGTCGGCCCGTCGTGACTGTCCAGCAGCAACGAGCCCAGCGGCGGAATGTCGACGGTGGTGCCGCCGTCGGTCGTCGGTGACACGGACAGCCGAGCGTGGAACGGACCGATCTCGGTGCCCACGTTGCCGCCCGCCACGACCCCGGCGAGCACCCCGACGAGCGTCACGACCAGGACGGCCAGGCCGACGGCGAAGCGGCGCAGGCCCCGGTGCCACCCAACGCCGGTACGCGCCGCGGCGGAGCGTCGCGTCAGTGGGAAGCGACGCGACCGATCAGGGGTGCTCTCCCCGTCCCGGTCGCGGCGCGGCTCGTCGTTCTGCTGACCGTCCATGATGAGATTCTGACCTGCCCGCCGAAAGATCTTGGCAAACCTGGAATGAGGCCGTGCGCCGGCGCCTCAGCTACGCCCGGCACCGCCACCGGCGAAGACGAGGCGCAGCAACCGGTCGTCCTCGGGCGCCGGCCGGCCCCGCCCGTCGTGGTTGGAGGTGCTGACCCAGAGCGAACCGTCCGGCGCGGCGGCGATCGCCCGGAGCCGCCCGTACCGCTCGGTCAGCAGGGCCTGCGGCTGGCCGAGGACCGTGCCGGTCTCGGTCAGCTCGACCAGCCAGAGTCGTTGACCGCGCAGGCAGGCGGTGGCGAGCATCCGTTCCACCGCGGCCAGGCCCGAGCAGGACGCCTCATCGGTCGACCACTGCACGATCGGGTCGACGTACCGGTCGTCGTCCTCGCGCCCCTCGACCTCGGGCCAGCCGTAGTTCTCGCCCTTGGTGATCTGGTTGATCTCGTCCCAGGTGTTCTGGCCGAACTCGACGGCGTACATCCGGTCGCCGGACCAGGCGATGCCCTGCACGTTGCGGTGGCCCAGCGACCAGACGGGGGAGTCCGGGAAGGGATTCCCCGGGGCCGGTTTCCCGTCCGGTGTGATCCGCAGGATCTTGCCGCCGAGCTGCTCGACGTCCTGCGACTGGTCGGTGTCCCCGGCGTCGCCGGTGCTGGCGTAGAGCTGCCCGTCGGGACCGAAGGCCAGGCCGCCGCCGTTGTGGATGCCCGCCTTGGGAATGCCGGTCAGGATCGGGGTCGGTTTCTCGCCGAGTCGCAGCCGGGCCACCCGGTTGTCCCGTTCGGCCGTGTAGTAGACGAAGACCGTCCGGTCCTGGGCGTACTCCGGAGAGACCGCGATGCCCAGCAGACCACCCTCACCCGAGGCGACCACGTCGTCGATGGTCTGCACCTCGGTGACCTTCAAACCGTCGGCGGTCGACTCCGGGCCGACCTGGACGATGCGGCCACTGTCGCGCTCGGTGACCAGGGCACCGCCGTCAGGCAGGAAGGCGATCCCCCACGGCACCCGCAGCCCCTGGGCGAGCACGGTGGCGACAACCTCCTGGCCGCCGTCGCCCGCGGTGACCGTCGGACTGGGCAGGTTCGGTGGCTCGCCGGCCGGGTCGGGTTCCGGGTCGCCGAGGCTGCAACCACCGGCGACGAGCAGCAGCGTCGCACAGGACGCCACGAGGGCGGCACGAACCTGACGGGCGCGGAGGTACGGGGGAGCGCTCACCCGCCCCAGAGTAGCCCGCCGAGGCCGACCCCGTGGATGCCGGCGTGGGTCGCCCCCCATCGGCTGTTCGGCCCGCGCCGACGCCTATCGTCGGCGAGGTGAAGGTTTGGATCCCGCACGAGGCCGGTCACGCCCTGCTCGGCGAGCTGCCGCCGGGGGTCGTCGTCGAGACGATGGAGGATCCGGCGAAGCTGCCGTCGCCGAGGGCCGGCGTCCGGTTCTGGGTACCGCCCTTCCTGGCCGGCGAGGAGGCCGTGGCCCTGCTGCGCGAGCTGCCCGACCTGGCGGTGGTGCAACTGCTCTCGGCCGGTGCCGACGCCTGGGCGGGTCGGGTGCCCGACGGTGTCACGCTCTGCGACGCCCGTGGGGTGCACGACCCGTCCACCGCCGAGTGGGTGGTCGCCGCGATCCTCGCCCAGCTGCGCGCCTTCCCGGCGATGGCCCGCGCGCAGGCCCGGCGGCGGTGGGCGTACGACGAGGTGGCCCCCACCGACGAGCTGGCCGGCAAACGGGTGCTGATCGTCGGCTCGGGATCGATCGGCACCGCGTTGCGGGCGCGGCTGACGCCGTTCGAGGTGGAGTTCCTGCTGGTGGCCCGCAGCGCTCGGCCCGAGCAGGGGGTGCACGGGGTCGACGAGTTGCCGCGACTGCTGCCGCGGGCCGACGTCGTGGTGCTGCTGGTGCCGCTGACCGAGCAGACCCGGGGGCTGGTCGACGAGACGTTCCTCGCGGCGATGCGGGACGGCGCCCTGCTGGTCAACGCGGCCCGGGGACCGGTGGCCCGGACCGACGCCCTCGTCGCCGAGCTGGCCACCGGACGGATCTCCGCCGCGCTGGACGTGACCGACCCGGAGCCGCTACCCGCCGACCATCCGCTCTGGGAGATGCCGAACGTGCTGATCACTCCGCACGTGGCCGGCTCGGTACGGGGTCTGCTGCCCCGGGCGTACCGGCTGGTCGGCCAGCAGATCCGACGGTTCGTGGCCGGTGAGCCACCTCGCAACGTCGTGGTGGACGGCTACTGATCCGCTTCGGCGACGTCGCGTCCGGCCGCCGCCACCAGCCTCGGCAGGTCCGCACTGCGCACGGCCGGGAGGACGAACCATCGGCCGTCGTCGAGCTGGGCCACCGCCCGTCCACGGGGGTCGGCCGCCAGCTCGACCACCTGGTCCCACGAGATCCGGCGCTCCCCGGCGAGCGCCCGTAGCCGTAGCCCCCGCACGTCGGCGTCGGTTCCGGCCCGCCAGGCCCAGACCGCCACCGCCAGCGGCACCAGCAGCACCGGCAGCAGGTAGGGACGGGAACTGGCCAGCGGCACGGCGCCGATGGTGGCGACGATCGCCCCGACCAGGATGGCCTGGTTGTGCCGGAAGCGTGCGGTGTCGGTGCGCGGCATGACCAGATGATCCCACCTCGGGTGGGACGGCCGGCGGTGGGCCGTCGGTCGGGAGCGTCGCGCCATCCGGCGACACCGTCGCGGATCCATCTCGACAGTCGGTTGTCGTGACCTGACTCACTGTCGACAGGCCGTCACTTCCCGCCGAACGACTCGTTCTCCGGGGGTGGGCGGTGGACCATGTCCGTCGTCCGCGCACCGCCCCCGTGCCCCCTCACGAAGGCGACCGCCGTGCCCGTCGCGTCTGTTTTCCGTAGCGCTCCGTCGTGTGCCAGTGCCCGGTCGATCCTGCCGGAGGCCTGCGTGCTCGCGGTCGTCGCTGTACTGATCGCCCTCGGTGTGGCCGGTCCGGTGCCCGCCCTCGCCGTGGTGGCGCTGGCCGGCGCGGCCGCGTCCACGCTGGCCGGCGTTCGGCTGTCCCGGCTGACCATCGGCCCCGATGCGCCGGCCGGACCACCGGCCGGCCGGCTGGCCCGCCGCCGGGCCGCGCGTCCCCGGCGGGCCGCCGCCCTGCTGCATGCCGCGGTGGTGGCCGCCGGCCTGACCGCGGCGGTGTTGCCGCTGGCCTCCGCCGGATACCGCCCGGCCGCCGCCGCGGCCGGGCTCGCCGGCACCACCGCGCTGCTCGGCGGTGGTCTGTGCAGCCTGTACCGGTCGCGTCGGTCGGTGCGGGGTCGGCTGCACCGGCTGCTCGACCAGGCCGCACCCGGTGTCTGCCTGGTCCTCACCGCCTGGCTGCTGCTGCCGTACGCCGCTGTGCCCGCCCCGATGCGCCTGGCGGTCGCGGTGGCCCTGGGTCTCCTCGCCGTCGACGCGTTGGCCGTCCTGACCGGGGCCGGCCGTGACAGCGGTACCGCCCGGTGTCGTGGTGGCTCCGCGCTGACCCTGTTCGCCCTGGTGCTGCTGGCCGGGTTGCCGGCCGGTCCGGCCGGCGGGCGGGTGGCGCTGCTGGCCGTGCCGCCACTCGTGGTCGGCGTGCTGCTGGTCGCCGCCGGAGTCCGGCAGGTGGCGCAGCCCGTGCCCGCCCGGCGGGCCGCACTGGTCTGGCCACGGGCGGTGCTCCCACCGGTCGCGGTGGCGTTCGCCGTTGTCCACCAGTTGCAGGCTGGTCTGCTGCCCGACCGCACGGCGGTGCTGCTCGCGCTCGCTGTGGTTCCGCCGCTCGTGGTGCGCCAACTGGTCAATACCGCGGCCGCGACGTCGACGGACGAGTCGGCCGCCGTTCCCGACCCGATGCCGGCACCGGCACCCGCCGGCCCCGATGGCGTGGCAGGCCGCGCCGGCCTGCTGCGGGCGCTGGCGGGCCGCCCCGAACCGGGCTGCGGCGCCCTGCTCGTGGTCGACCTGCACCTCACCGAACTGCCCGGTCGGCTGGTGCGCGACGACGTCGCCGCCGAGGCCGTCCGCCGGGCCCGAGCCGTGGTCGCCCACGACGGCGAGGTGTTCGACCTGACCGGTACGGGAATCGCGGTGGTCAGCGGGTCCGGACCGGTCCTCGCGTACGCGCTCGGCACCCGGCTGCTCACCGCGCTGAGCCGCCCCTACGAGGTTTCCGGGGCGGTGCTGCGGTCGCGACCCAGCATCGGGCTGACCGAGTTGGGCAGCGGGCAGCCGGAGGATCTGTTCCGCCAGGCGGACCTGGCCCGTCGGCGCGCGGCCCAGCTCGGCCGGGACCGGGTCGAGTGGTACGACGCCTACCTGGAGGAGCAGCTGGTCCGCCGGCTCGACCTGGAGCGGGAGCTGCCCGGGGCGGTCGCCCGGGGCGAGTTGGATCTGGTCTACCAGCCGGTGCTCGGCCTGGCCGACCGGGCTCCGGTCGGCACCGAGGCGTTGTTGCGGTGGCGCAACCCGATGCTGGGCACTGTTTTTCCAGCGGAACTGCTACCGGTGGCCGAGGATCTCGACATCGTGGGCGAGCTGGGCACCTGGGTGCTGGACCGGGCCTGTCGACAGTTGGCCGACTGGACGGTGGGCGGCCGGCGGATGTGGATGGCGGTGAACGTGACCACCCGGGAACTCACCTCGCCGGACTTCGTACCCCGGACGGCGGCGGTGCTGGAGGCGTACGGAGTGGGGCCGGACCAACTGGTGGTCGAGGTCGCCGAGCCGAAGGTGGCCGCCGAGTTGCCGACGGTGGTGGCCCGGCTCGCCGGGCTGCGCTCGATGGGCATCCGCACCGCGCTTGACGACTTCCGGGCCGAGCACGCCTCCCTCGCCCAACTCCGGCGACTACCGATCGACCTGCTCAAGGTCGGGCCGGAGGTGGCCACGGCCGGCGCTGACCCGCACCGGCCCCTGTTGGACGTGGTGGTCACGGTGGCCGAGCGGCTGGGTCTTGAGGTGGTGGCCGAGGAACTGGAGTCGGCCCACCAGGTCGAGGGGGCGCATCGGGCCGGCTGCCGGTACGGCCAGGGGTTCGAGCTGGCCCGGCCGGCGACCGCCGAGCGGGTCGAGGCGTACTTCGAGGAGTTCCCCTCGACGTCGTGTTGACCGGTGCGGCCGCTCCGCCGTCTCACCTGTTTCCGGGGGCGGGGCCGGTGCTGCCGCGTGGAGTCAGCTGCGGGGCCTCGTCCTCCAGCCCGCCCGTCGGGGATCCCTCGATCAGCTGCATCAGCTGGCGTGCCGCGTGTGCCCCGTAGGCCGGGATGTCCCGACTCAACGCGGTGAGTGGTGGATGCACCAGCCGACACAGCGGGGAGTCGTCCCACGCCACGATGGACAGATCGGCGGGAACCGCGAGACCCATCTCCTGGGCGACCGACAGCCCGGCGATCGCCATCACGTCGTTGTCGTAGATCATCGCGGTCGGGCGGACCCGGGAACTGAGCAGCCGCCGGGTGGCTCGGGCGCCCTCCTCGCCGGTGTAGTCGGAGGAGGCGGTGACCGCCTCGGCGAGACCGAGCCGCCGGCACACCTCGGTGAACGCCTGGGTACGGATCGCGGTGTGCTGCAGCTCGGGCAGGCCGCCGACCCGGGCGATCCGCCGGTGACCGAGGGCGTAGAGGTACTCCACCGTCTCCACGAGTGCCGCCGCGTCGTCCGACCAGACGCTCGGCAGCCCGCCGGTGCCGGTCGGACCGCCGATCACCACGGCCGGCAGACCCAGCTCCTCAAGCACCGGCACCCGCCCGTCGTCGGTCCGCAGGTCGCAGATCAGCACGCCGTCGACCCGCCGCTCGCCCCACCAGCGCCGGTACACCGCGATCTCGGCGTTCTGGTCGGCCACCACCTGCAGGGTCAGCGCGTACGACCGGGCGGACAGTTCCGCCTCGACGCCGCTGATCAGCTCCATGAAGAACGGCTCGATGCCGAGGGTTCGCGCCGGTCGGGCGAGGATCAGGCCGATGGCGCGGGCGGTCGCGCCGGACAGGGCGCGGGCGGCGCTGCTCGGGCTGAACCCGATCTCGGTGGCGATGGCGAGGATTCGTTGCCGGGTCGCCTCGGAGACGCCCGGCTGGCCGTTCAGCGCGTACGAGACAGCGCCCTTGGAGACCCCCGCCCGCCGGGCGACGTCCGCGATCGTGGGCCGCTTCACCGGCGTACGCCTCCTGAACCAGTTCGTCCCGCCGGCCGCGTCGATGGCGCGGGCGGCAGGGCACACGCTACCCGCCCGCCGGACCCGCCGGACGGTACGGGGCGGTCCGTCATCGGCCGGCATGCGAACTTGTGCGGTTCAGTCTACGGGTCGGCTCGCCGTTGGTCGCTCCTTCCGGTACTTGGAACTCCGCTCCATCGCCGGTAATGCCTGCTCTGATAGGCGATCTCAGATAGACGACCAGGCTGAAGGTTAACGGTGGTGCTCGATGTTGACCCGTCGTTGACAGGCCGACAACACCCTCGTACGGTGAGTTAACTTATCCGGTTCAGTCAACATTCCTCGATATCTGGAGCGTTCCAACGGTGTCGGAGGATGGGGTCATGAGACGGTCTACACCGCGGTGGCCACCATCCCATTGTTGATCATGCTTGTCGTCGGCGGTCGGCAGATCGTCCGGGGAATCATGGAAGGCGCGGTGAAATCGTGAGTGACGCGCGGGGGACCGGACAGATCCGGCTGGCGCTGCATGACGGGTGGACCGTGCGGGCGGTGCCCGGCCAGCGGGTGCCGCCCGAGGTCGACGGGGTGACGGTGCCGGCCACCGTGCCGGGCTGTGTGCACACCGACCTGCTGGCGGCCGGGCTGATCCCCGATCCGTACCTCGACGACAACGAGACCGCGCTGGCCTGGATCGGCCGCACCGACTGGGTGTACGAGACCACCTTCGCGCGGCCGCCCGACGAACCCGCCCGCCTCGACCTGGTCTGCGCCGGCCTGGACACGGTCGCCACGATCACGCTCAACGGCGTCGAGGTGGGCCACACCGAGAACATGCACCGGGGCCACCGCTTCGACGTCACGTCGCTGCTCCGCGCCGAGGACAACCACCTGGCCGTACGCTTCGGCTCCGCCTACCGGTACGCCGAGGCGCAGCGGGACCGGCTCGGTGACCGGCCCAACGCGTACCCGGAGCCGTTCCAGTTCATCCGCAAGATGGCCTGCAACTTCGGTTGGGACTGGGGACCGACCCTGGTCACCGCCGGCATCTGGCAGGAGATCGCCCTGCACGGCTGGTCGGTCGCCCGGTTGGCGGTGGTACGTCCACTGGTCACCGTCGACGGCGACGCCGGCCGGGTGGAGGTGCACGTCGACGTGGAACGGGTCGTCGACCGGCCGCTCACCGTACGGGCGCGGGTGGCGGGTCAACACGTCGAGGTGAGCATCCCGGCGGGGCAACGGTCCGCGGTGCTGGCCTTCACCGTCCACCGGCCGCAACTCTGGTGGCCCCGGGGCCACGGCGCACCGCACCGGCACGAGCTGACGGTCACCCTGCACGACGCCGACGGCGGCCCGCTCGACGAGTGGCGCCACCGGATCGGCTTCCGGTCGATCCGCCTGGACACCACCCCCGACGAGCACGGTGCCCCGTTCACGCTGTACGTCAACGAGGTGCCGGTCTTCGTCCGGGGCGTCAACTGGATCCCCGACGACGTCTTTCCCACCCGGGTCACCCGCGCCCGCCTGGCCCACCGCTTCGACCAGGCCGAAGCCGCGAACGTCAACCTGCTGCGCGTCTGGGGCGGCGGCCGGTACGAGTCGGAGGACTTCTACGACCTGGCCGACGAGCGCGGACTGCTGGTACAGCAGGACTTCCTCTTCGCCTGCGCCGCGTACCCGGAGGAGGAGCCGTTCGAAACCGAGGTGGCCGCCGAGGCCACCGAACAGGTGACCCGCCTCGCGCCGCATCCCTCGCTGGTGCTGTGGACCGGCAACAACGAGAACATCTGGGGCTGGCACGACTGGGACTGGCAGGCACCGCTGGCCGGGCGCAGCTGGGGGCGCGGCTACTACCTGGACCTGCTGCCCCGCGTCGTCGGCACCCTGGACCCGACCCGACCGTACTGGCCGGGCAGCCCCTGGTCGGGCAGCGAGGAGATCCACCCCAACGACCCGGCGTACGGGACCACGCACATCTGGGACGTGTGGAACACCGACGACTACGTCAAGTACCGGCGGTACCTGCCCCGGTTCGTCGCCGAGTTCGGCTACCAGGGACCACCCGCGTACGCGACGCTGCGCCGCGCCCTCTCCGACGAGCCCCTCGCGCCCGACTCGCCTGGCATGGCGCACCACCAGAAGGCCGCCGACGGGGACCACAAGCTGCGCCGAGGGCTGGCCGCGCACCTGCCCGAGCCGCGCGACTTCGACGACTGGCACTGGCTGACCCAGCTCAACCAGGCCCGGGCCATCGCCCTGGGGGTGGAACACTTCCGCTCCCACCGGGGCCGCTGCACGGGCACCATCCTCTGGCAGCTCAACGACTGCTGGCCGGTCACCTCCTGGGCCGCCGTCGACGGCGACGGCCGCCGCAAGCCACTCTGGTACGCACTACGCCGCTCCTACGCCGACCGGCTGCTCACCGTGCAGCCCCGTGACGGTGGCCTGGCCCTGGTCGCGGTCAACGACGCCGGGCTGCCGTGGCGGGCGTCGGCCACGGTCACCCGGCTCACCCTGGCCGGCGAGCCGAAGGCGAAGACCACGCTGGAACTGGACGTGCCCGCGTACTCGGCGGTGACCCTGGCGCTGCCGGACGAGCTGGCGCGGCCCGAGGACGCCGCCGACGAACTGCTCGTCGCCGACGCCGGTGACCCGACCGCACGGGCCTGGTGGTTCTTCGCCGAGGACCGTGACGTCCGGTGGCCGGCGGCGGCCTTCGACGCGACAGTGGAACCGACCGACGACGGCCAGCGGGTACGGGTCACCGCCCGCACGATCCTGCGCGACGTGACGCTGTACCCGGACCGTCTCGACCCGTCCGCCGAGGTCGACGCGGCGCTTGTCACCCTGCTCCCCGGCGAGTCGGCGACCTTCACCGTGCGATCGACAGCCCCTCTCGATCCGACCGCGCTCACCACCCGCCCGGTGCTGCGCTGCGTCAACGACCTGTAGGTGACGGCGCCTCAACGACGTCCTCGGCAGGGCAAGGACCTCGGCCCGGGTCCAACACCACCGGGCCGGCGCGTGGTCCCATGACGCGCCGGCCCGATGGCGGTACCTGCCGGTCCTGCTCGCACCGCAGGACCGGCCCGGCGGGTGTCAGGCGCAGAGCGGATCGCTCGTCAGCACCGTGCCGGAGGCGGTGATCACCTTGCCGATCGCGCAGACGGTCATGTTGTGGCCGTAGAGCTGGTCGCCGTAGTACTGCTGGCCGGTGCCGCCGTACCAGTCGGTGGTGGCGTGCGGGTTCGACCGGTAGACGTGGACCCGAACGGTGTTGTTCGGGCTGACCCGGTTGGAGATCCGACCCCAGTTGGTCTTGCAGGCTTCACTCCAGCGCAGCTCCACCACGGCGAGGGTGGTCGAGCCCTGCGTGATGTACTTCGGATGGGTCGTGGCGTTGCGGGCGTTGGCGGAGCAGCCCGTGTCGATCGGGTCGGTCCCGTCGCAGCCGTGACCGCTACAGGTGGCGGCGCTGGCGGGCGTCGCGACCAGGAGGCTGGCCGTGATGAGGGCCCCTGCGGCAGCGGCGGCCAACCGGCGGGCGTTCCGGACCATTGTGTCTCCTGACCTTTGATGAGCTGTGGCGGCCCCGGGATTCGGTTCCTCATCTCTACCGTCCGTCGACACTGATCTCTACGCTGTGTCGCGTCGGACAATGAATCCCGGTTGTGGTCAATCAATTCGAGGAGCGGCCCATGGCCCGGGCGGAACGCCCCCTGGACCCCACCGCCGATCCGCTTCAGGCGTTCGCCGCCGAGCTACGCAGGCTGCGGGACGCGGGTGGAAGACCCACCTACGAGGCCCTGGCCCGTAGGGCGCACCGTTCGGCCAGCTCGTTGTCCGAGGCCGCTGGTGGGCGGAAGCTGCCGACGTTGGACACCACCCTGGCGTACGTGCGTGCGCTCGGTGGCGACGAGGCGCAGTGGACCGAACGTTGGCGGATGGCCGCCGGCGCGACGACCGGTGGGGCGGCGGGTCCGCCGGCCGACGATCCGCCCGCTGTCACAGCTGCGGTGCCTCCGGGCGATGACGGGCCGCCGGAGGCGGGGGCGGGTGCTGGCGTACGGGAGCGTCCCAGTCGGCGTACCACCGGTGCTCTGGCCCTGGCGGCGGTGATGGTGGCGGGGTTCGCGACCCTGCCCTGGCTCACCGGGGGATTCCGGCCGGGTGCCGGGCCGGCAGCGACGGCACCGCCGGCGTCGCCGGCCGGGCCGCCGCAGCCGGTGCCGGGCACCGTGGAGGTCCGCGACGGTGCCGATCCGAAGGACGCCGGGTGCGCCGCCGATGCCGAGGTGACCACCTTGGACAGTGCCGCCGTGCTGCTCGACGAGAGGGTGATCGGCACGGTCGAGTTGCGCTATGCGCCGTCCTGCGGCGCGAGCTGGCCGCGATTCGTGCCGGTGCCGGCAGCGGTCGAGGTGCCTCGGCCCGCCCGGATCCAGCTCACCGTCGTCGACGGTGACGATGCTGGCCGGCAGGCCGACTTCGCGATGGACTACGCCGGCATCTCCACCTTCGGCAACCTGCTGACCAGCACACGGACCTGCGTCTGGGGGCAGGTGCGGCTTTCCGGCCAGGGGTGGGCCTCGCCCGTGGCGCGGACCGGTTGCTGGCGAGGTGCCACCCAGGTCCGGCCGATCCCCTGACCCGGATGCCCGGCGTCATGCCGGGTCTCCGGTCAGGTCGCGACGCCGCACCGTCCGTCCACCGGGCTCGCCGGGCGGTCCAGCTGCTCCGGCCCGCGCAGTGTCGGGGAAGAGATTCTTGCCTACGCCGGGATTCCGCGGCCGGCCAGAATGACAGGCATCGACACTTGTCACAGGAGGTCTGCCCATGAGTCCTGTTCGGCGTGCACTGCTCGCGATGGCACTGGCCGTCATCACGACGCTACTGGTGCCGGCCACTCCGGCCAGCGCCGGCGGCCGGCCGGTGACGATCTGCTTCAAGGTCGGCGAGTTCGGCGGTCGGCCCATCTTCGACTGTCACACGATCCTGCTGCCCGAGTTCAAGCCGACGCCGATCGGGCCGGTCGAGTGCCTGAGCTGCCCGCCGGTGTTCGACCTGTGGGACAGAGTCGATCCGGCGAAGCGATTCGAGTATCTGGACCGGCTGGGTCGAGGACTGTCGTTCCTGGGGGAGTCGGCCCAGGCGGTGGACCCGGTGAAGGCCGAGCAACTGCGTGACCTGGCGACGGAGAGTTTCTGGTCGGCGGCGAAGCTGCTCAGCGGTTCGGAGGTCAAGCTCGGCCAGGTCGGCTGGGCGGATCTGAAGAACGAGAAGTTCCACGGTGACCCGGATCCGCAGCCGATGCTCGTGGCGAGCGGCGAGAACCTGGCCGCCGGGCTCGCGCTGATGCAGAAGGCACTCGGCGACCCTGATCCGGAGCCCAACATCGAGGCGGCGTTGGCCCACTTTGACCAGGCGTACAAGGATCTCGGGGCGCTGTTCGCCAGGTGACCGACGACAACGGGTGCGGCGGTTCACTCCACAAGCCGCCGCACTCTCTGCTGGCCGCCGGGCTGAACTGATCACCCTGCCGGGTGCCGGCCCGGGTACTGGCATCAATCCGGCGAAGGTGAGAGTGTGTCCGCTGCGGCCCTTTGATCATGCCCGGGTCAGGCGTGTGCGCCGAACCAGCAGGAGAGAAGCATGTCCCAGCACGGTAACGGCCGGTCACCCCTACGCATAGGTGGCTGGCTTTCCGGGACGGTCACGCCGGGTTCGGGTGCGTCGTCGACCCGCCACCACCCAGGTGCGCCCGCCGACCCGGGCCGGGCCGTCGGCGATCACCCGGGGACCGGGAAACCCGCCTCCGAGCACCGCCACCACGACGAGACGCCATCCGCCGCCACGGGCAGGCGGGATGAGAGCGCGGGCCGGGCCGCCCCACGGCGTACCCAGTTGTTGGGCGGCGCCGCCCTCGTCGTCGTCACCGCGGTCGTCGGGGTGATGGCGCTGCGCGACGCGACGCCCCAGGAGCCGATCCGCAGCGAGTTCGTCGCCGGGATGCCCCGTCCCGACGGTGCCGCGACCGACGCCGCCGACGACGGGCCACCCGGCACGGACGGCACCGGCTCCGACGCGCAAAACGGTGGGGCGGCCTCGCCGGAGCCGTCCACCGACCCTGTCGTCCGTCCCCGCCTCAACCCGCGCGCCGACGGCAGCGACGCGGACGACGCCGGCTCGACCGGTCCCGGCCGCCCACCGGCCACCCCGGCCAAGAACCCACCACCGGCCCCGAGCACCCCCGCACCGCCTGCCGAACCGGCGCTGGTTCCCGGCGCCCGGATCGGTCTGGAAGCCGCCGGCTCGCCCGGTCACCGGGTACGGCACGCCAATTTTCAGGCCCGAGTCGATCCGGTGGACGCCGCGAGCAGCGCCGGCACGAGAGCCGACGCCGCGTTCACCGTCCGTCCCGGACTCGCCGGTGCCGGCTGTGTCTCCTTCGAGTCGGTCAACTTCCCCGGCCACTACCTACGACACTCCGGATTCCGGGTGTTCCTGCACCGCGCCGACGGCAGCGCCCTGTTCCGCGCCGACGCCACGTTCTGCCCGGTCACCGGCATCGGCGGCCGACACACGTCGCTGCGGTCGCACAACTTCCCGGATCGGTACCTGAGCCACCACCCCCACCAGCAGCTGCGGATCTCCCCGATCGGTGGTGGTGCCGGACCCTCGACGGCCAGCTTCCTGATCCGCCCCGCCCTGTAGCCGCCCCGCCGGGCGTCGACCGGCCGCGGTGAGCAGCGGTTGATCCGGTTCCCGCTGCCGCGAATTGGCGATTCGGGTGGTCGTCGTTCGTCATCTCGGTGCGGGCACCATGGCCCACACTGGGAGCGAAGGAGACGACCATGCGTTACGCGCTGCTGATTCACTACGGTGAGCCGGTCGAGGGTGAGTTGAGCGACGAGATCGTCGCCGAGGCGAAGGCGGCCTTCGACGCCTACGGTCAGGCGCTGCGTTCGGCCGGCGTGCTGCTGTCGGCCGACGTGTTGCAGCCGACCGCGGCGACGACGACCGTCACCCGTAGGGACGGTGGCCTGCGGGTGCAGGACGGCCCGTTCGCGGAGACCAAGGAGGCGCTGGCCGGGGTGTTCGTCCTCGACGTACCGGACCTCGACGCCGCGATCGGCTGGGCGGAGAAGTGCCCGGCCGCGCAGTGGGGTGTGGTGGAGGTACGTCCGAGCGCGACGGCGTTCGTCGACGGGGTATGGACGAGTTGACCGTCAGCGACGATGGGCGGGCAGCCGCGACTGTCGCGGCCCGCGACAGTTACGGGCGGCTGCTCGCCCTGTTGTCCGCGTCGACCGGCGACCTCGCCGCCGCCGAGGACGCCCTGGCCGACGCCTTCGAGCGAGCCCTGCGTACCTGGCCCGACCAGGGCGTGCCGGAGACTCCTGACGGATGGCTGCTGACCGTGGCGCGCAACCGGCTCCGGGACCTGTGGCGGTCGGCGGGCTGGCAGCGCACCGTTGCGCTCGACGTCGAGCGGGACGCCCCCGTACATCTCGACGCCCTCGACCTCGACGCCATCCCGGACCGGCGGCTGGAGCTGATGCTCGTGTGCGCGCACCCGGCGATCGAGCGGGCCGTGCACACCCCGCTCATGCTCAACACGGTGCTCGGCTTCACGGCCGCCCAGGTCGGCCGGGCCTTCTCGGTGCCGACGTCGACGATGGCGACCCGCCTGGTGCGGGCGAAGCGGCGCATCAAGGCCGCCCGGATCCCGTTCCGCCTCCCTGACCGCGGTGATCTGCCGGGGCGGATGACGGCGGTGCTGGAGGCGGTCTACGGGGCGTACGTCATCGACTGGACGACGACCGGCCCGGAGTCCCGGCAGGTACCCAGTGAGGCCCTGCACCTGGCCGAGGTGCTGACGACGCTGGTGCCCGACGACCCGGAGGCACACGGGCTCGCCGCCCTCGTCCAGCTCTCGTCCGCGCGTCTGGGCGCTCGCCTCGACGGCCACGGACGGTTCGTGCCGCTGGTTGAGCAGGAACCGTCGCACTGGGACGACCGCCTGATCCATCGGGCGCACGAGCACCTGCGCGCCGCACACGCGCGCGGGCAGGTCGGCCGCTTCCAACTTGAGGCCGCCGTCCAGGCCGTGCACTGCGCCCGCCGCGAGACCGGCGCCACCGACTGGCCGGCGCTGTTGGATCTGCACCGCGCCCTGCATGCGGTCGCGCCGTCGCTCGGCGGCGCGGTCGCCTACGCCGTCGCCACCGCCGAGGTCGAGGGCCCGGCGGCCGGGCTGGCCCGGCTCGACCGGCTGCTGCGTGGTGTGAGCGACCGCGCCCGACGGTTCCAACCGGCCCGGGCCGCCCGCGCCCACCTGCTCGAACGGCTCGGCCAGCGCGGAGAGGCGGCTGCCGCCTACGCCAGCGCGATCGACCTCACCCACGATCCCGCCGAGCGGGAACACCTACGGCAACGCCTTATGCTCCTGCACGGTTGAACCGGCAGGCGACCCCGGATGGCCGCCGCGGTCACCTGCGGGGGAGGGTGTGGCCGTCGGGCAGCGCGCGACCGCTCAGAAGTGCCACAAGCGCGCCGCTGTCGGCACGGACAAGCCGTCCTTCTCCCGTGCTCCAGGCGATGTCCGTGGCTTCGAGCCGGACACCTGCCACGTCCACCCCGAACAGGGTGCCGTTGGTGGCGGTGAGGTGGTCGAGGACGGTGGTCACCGCCTCCCGTGGCGCGACGGTCGGCCGGTCGAGCGCGATCGTCACATCCAGCGAGTGGATGACGGCGTGGCTCAGCGCACCTGCCGCGCCACCGCCCGGCGGCTGCCACGCGTGCAGCGCTGGCGATCGAAGCTGACCGAGAAGGTCGACGAGTGGCAGCGCGGCGTCCCGCGTCGCCACGCTGTCGGAGAGCACCGTGAAGTCGCCGCCCGCCGCCGCCAGCTCGGCGCCGAACTGCTCAGGGGTCAGCCGCACCGGCATCGTCACATGGGCGATCACCTGGCGTACCAGCCATTTCTCGCACAGCGAGGGTGCGTCCCACACCGCGACAGGTGCGGCCGCTAGAAGCTCGGCGAGCCGCTCGTAGGTCGGTGCCACCCAGGACTGCGGATCGGTCACTGTCGGTCTCCCTGCATGAGGTGCGCGAGGTGGTTCTCCAACTTGTCGAGGGAGGTGAGGAAGCCGGCTCGCGCCTCGGGCCGGCGCATCGCCTCGGGCACGCGCCGTTGATGTATGACGACGGATGTGGTGCCGTCGCCGAGGTCATCGAGCGTGCTGGTGGTGTGCATCCCGCTGGCCGGCTCGATCCAGGCCAGCCGCTCGGGCGGTACGACCTCGGTGAACGTGGCGACCATCCGGTGGTGGCTGCCGGATGTGCCGATCATCAGGGTCTCGAAGCGGCCACCCGGCCAAAGCTCGACGACGATGCCGTCGACGGGCGTGTCCATGCCCCGCGGGCCCCAGAACCGCGCGAGTTCGCTGGGCTCGGTGAGACAGCGCCACACCAGCTCACGTGGTGCCCGCAGCACCCGCCGGTGGACGAACTCGTCCTTCACGGGTTCTCACTCCGCTGCACGTGGGCGAGGTGCGTCTCCAGCCGGTCCATCCGGGCCGTCCAGGTGCGTCGGCTCTGCTCGATCCACGAGACGGCCACCGCCAGAGCCGCCGGTTCGAGCCGGCACGGTCGGGTCTGCCGGTGCCGGCCTCGGCTGACCAGACCGGATCGCTCAAGGACTCCGATGTGCTGTGACACGGCCTGCATGCTCATCTCGTAACGCTCCGCCAGCTCCTTGACGGTCGCCTCGCCCGCGCTGAGCCGGGCGACGATGTCGCGCCTGGTGCGGTCGCTGAGGGCGGTGAACACCGCGTCCAGCCGCTGATCCTCGATGGTGGTTGCCATGGCACTTACTCAAGCATCTGCTTTATCAAGCGTCAACTAGAGAATTCATGCTGTTCGGCGGGGAGCTTCACCCGGCGTCGGGCTGCGCTCATCGGCTGCACGGCGGCGACGGCGTACGCCTGCTCGCCGAAGCCTCCGACCTGCACATGATCGAGCGATGGGAAGATGAACGGAAGCGCCCGATGGTGGCACGGTGGTCGGGGGAGGTGGCGGGTGAGCAGGGCGGTCGAGGAGACGAACCGGGCGATGCTGCGCGCCCGGGACGCCATGGACCGGGCGTACGCCCAACCGCTGGACATCCCCACCCTGGCGCGGATCGCGCACGTCTCCGAGGCGCACTTCATCCGCACCTTCCGGGCCACCTTCGGTGAGACGCCGCACCGCTATCTGCAACGGCGTCGGGTGGAGCGGGCCATGTACCTGCTGCTGCACAGCGACCAGGACGTGACGCAGGTGTGCGCGGCGGTCGGGTTCGGCAGTCTCGGCACGTTCAGCCGTACCTTCCGGCAAATTGTCGGTGAGTCGCCCACCGACTACCGCAAGCGGCGGACGGCGCCCGTCGCGCCGGTGCCGAGTTGCTTCACGAAGGCGTGGACCAGACCGAGCAGTTTTGGATAAGCAGCAGGTCACGGCGTTGCACTAGCGTTTCGGGCATGACGATGAACGCGATCAGCCGCTCCCAGATCTACGTCCTCGACCAGGACGAGGCGCTCGACTTCTACATCGGCAAGCTCGGCCTGGAGCTGAACACGGATCAGGACCTCGGCTTCATGCGCTGGCTCACGGTGAACATCCCCGGCGACCGGCAGCGGGAGATCCTGCTGGAGAAGCCGGGCCCGCCGAATCTCGACCCGGCCACCGCCGAGCAGGTCCGCGAACTGCTCACCAAGGGCGCCGCGGGTGGCTTCCTCTTCATGACCACCGACGACGCCCACAAGACGTACGAGGAGCTGGTCGCCAAGGGGGTCGACATCACCGACGAGCCGATGGAGCGGCCGTACGGCATCGACTTCGGCATCCGCGACCCGTTCGGCAACCGGATCCGCATCGGGCAGATGTTCGAGCGTTCGTGACGTACCGGGACGTCGGGCGAGGCGGCCAGCCCCGCCCGACGCATGACCTTGTTCGCTATGCCGGACGGAGCTACCGCCGCAGGTCGAGCCAGACCAGCCGGTGGTCGGAGGTGGGGAAGCCGCCCGGCAACGCCGGATCGTAGTCGCCGACCAGCCGGAACAGCGGGTCACCCGGCACCGGCCAGAAGATCCCGGTGGACCGGACCGGCAGCCCCCGACTCGGCAGCAGGTAGTCGACCCGCAGGTTGCCGGGGCTGGTGTCGGCGAAGTCGGCGGTGTCGAACCGCGGCGCCCCCCGGTGGTCGAGGTTGGCTCCGCCCTGTCGCTGGGCCGCCGCCGCGCCGCCCGCGCTGGCCGGCACCACCCGGTCGTTGACCCGGGGATGGTCGAGCAGTTGCCGCGCCGCGCCGGGCAGGCTGTCACCGTCGTACGGGTCGGAGTTCAGATCCCCGGCGATCACGAAGGCCGCACCCGGCCGCAGCCCGCCACGCCGCCCGGCGTCGTCGTAGATGTAGCCGGCCCGCCGCGGCGAGACGTAGTCGGCCCAGAAGCGGATCTCGTCGTGGTTGCGCCGGCCGTTGCGGTCCTCCGGCCCGTCGAAGACCGGCGGCGTGGGGTGGCTGGCCAGCAGGTGCACGGTACGACCGGGCAGCCGGACCGGCAGATCCCAGTGGCTCTTGGAGGACAGCCGCACGTCCGCCAGCTCGGCGGGCGAGTACCAGTCGGCCGGCTCGGGGGTGTTCGGGTCGTCGGGCAGCAGCGCACCGGGCATGTCCCGCCAGCGGAACGTCTGGAAGGTACGCACCCGGGCCAGGTCGATCGGGTACGCCGAGTAGACCGCCATGCCGTACTGGCCGGGGAAGAGCCCGAAGCCGTAGGCGTCGTCGGGCCCGCCGACGGTCCCGTCGTTGTTGAGGTCGTGTCCGGAGGGCACCCCGGTGTTCGACGGTGCCGCGTAGCGGTACGGGTAGCGGATCGCCCGGGTGCCGTTGCGCGGTACCGACAGGTAGTTGTCCTGGAACAGCGTAAGCGCCTGCCCGGACGGGTCGTGGTCGAACTCGTTGATCAGCAGCACGTCGGGGCGTACCCGCTGGATCACCTCGGCGACGTTGGCGGCCTGCGCGTTGTCCCGCCCGGACAGGTCGGCGACCAGCCCGCCGGCGACGCCCCGGTTCAGCGAGGCGTTGAAGGTCGCCACGCGCAGCGTGCTCGGTTGGCCCCTACCCGCGCTGGCCGGTGACGCCACCACGACCGCCGTCGTCGCGGCGAGCAGCGCCGCTGTCACCCCGGGGCAGACCGTTCGGCTCGCACCCATCGACACCCTCCCATTCCACGATCAACGATCGCCACGCTACCGGGACCAGCATGACGCCGGAGTGAACCGTGGTCGACGATCAACCGCTGCTCAGGATGATCCTGTTCCGTGCAGCGCGGCCGAACCGCCTCGTGGTACCTGCTGGCGGCCAGTGACAGCCCGGCGGTGAACGTCGGCACGTTCACGCCTCTCACTGAGCTCAGGAAATCGGCCGGACCTTTGCCGGTCAGCAGGTGCGCATGCAGCGCAGGTAGAGGTGTTGGCGACCATCGCCCGGGTCGACGCCCAGGTCCGTGGCGTTGGACATGAAGACGATACGGCTGCCGTTACCCGAGGGGGCTCCGAAGAAGCTCTCGTTGTTGCCGGTGGTGCCGTTGCTGGTGGTGCTGACCGCGGTCGTCCTGCCGGTGTGCAGGTCTCGCACGAAGACGTCACTGCCGTTGCCGTTGACATCGCGGGCGACGAGGTCCGAGGCCGACGAGTAGTACGTCACGTAACGGCCACCGGCCGCGATCCGCCCCCAGCTGCTGTAGCTGTTGCCCGCGCCGGTGCCCCGGCGGTTGGCGGTGGCCAGGGTGGTGGTGTCGGCGATCAGGTCGCGGACATAGACGTCGCCGGTGCCGTTGGTGTCGGCCGGTACGTACGGATCGTACGATTCCCAGGTCACCTTGGTGCCGTCCCTGCTGATGCTCGGGTTCGTCCCGTCGGGGAGCGTGTCTCCGGTGGTCGGCACGTTGGCCCGGACCGTGGCACCGGACGAGCGGTCGTGGACGAAGATGCCGGTGTGGGTCCCGCCGTCGCCGATCCAGTCGCCGGAGCCGCTGAACACCACCCGCTTCCCGTCGCCCGAGATGGCGGCCTGGAACACCGAGAGGTTTGTGCCGCCATCGGCTTGCCGGCTGACCCGGGTGGTCCTGCCGGTCTGCATGTCGCGGACGAACGCGGCCTGGCCGGAGAGCGGAACCCCCTGGTCGTCCATTCCGGCGAATGCGGTCACGACAAAGGCAACGTAGCGGCCGTTGTCGGAGATCGTGGCACCGCTGCTGATGCCCCGGATCTCCCTGCCGCCAGCGAACACGCTGGCCCGGGTGGTCTCGCCGGTCTGTCGGTCGTGCACGAACACGTCTCGATCGTTGTTGGTGTCGTCGGGCACGAGGTTCGACGCGGACGAGGTGAATGCCACGTACCGGCCGTTCCCGGAGATCACCGCGGTGTACTCGGCCCAGTCGTTGGCCGGCTCCCCGTCCGGGCCACCGCTGACCAGCGTGGTGACGCCGGTCTGAGTGTCCCGGACGAAGATGTCCGTCTTGTCGTTGACGTCACCGGGAACGAGGTTGTCCGAGGTCGAGGCGAAGGCGACATACCGGCCGTCAGCGGAGATGTCCGAGCCACCGACCCCGCCGTTGCCGGGCGATCCGTCCGGCGCGACATCGACCAGAGTGATCATGGCCGGCTCGGCGGCGTGAGCGGGCGCGGACGCGAAAAACAGGACAAGGGCGCCTGCGGCGGCCGTACACGCGTTGGCTCTCAACGACTTGAGCATGACCGGGACTGCTACCGCTCCACACTCGACAACGATGTCCCGCGGCGATGCTCTGGTTCTGATCTTGGTGGGGGCCGGCGCCACCCCAGGGCCGCGCGCGCCCAGCTATATGCGGTTCTCGCACTCGGAGGCCGGGGGGTGGGCCCGAGGGTGGGGGCGGGGGGCTCCCCGCGGTCGCGCCCGCCCCCGCCCGCCCCCCCCCCCCGCGGGGGGGGCGGCGCGGCGGGGGGCCCCCCCCCCGGCGGCCCCGCCGCCGGGGGGGGGGCGCGCCCCCGCGCGGCGTGGGCCCCCCCCCCCACGACCGCCGGATGCAGCAGTACCCCTGAAACTGCCGGGACTTCCGGGCGAGGCGTTGCCAGGGGTGATGGCGGGGGTCGGGAGCGGGGCGCCGGCCCTCACGGGCCGGGGCCCCGCCGTGTTGGTCGGGTCAGATGCCGGTGGCTCTGGTGCAGGTGGAGGCGGGTTCCAGGGCGAAGTCGAGCGTGCCGACGATGCCCGCCTCGACGCGGTGGCGCTGCACCTGCGGCACCCAGCCGTCCTTGGCCACGATCACCTCGTAGCGGCCCTTCGGCAGCCACCAGGCGTAGCGGCCGTCGGCGCCGGCCGTGAGGGTCGTCCCGGTACCGGCCGAGATCAGATTCACCCGTACCGTCGCCGGGATGCCGACCGTGACTCCGCCGCAGGTGGTTCCGGTGACGGTGCCCCGGATCTTGCCCCAGCTGGCCGGCGGCGACACGTTCATCTCCACCGCCACCGGAGTCACCGGGTAGGGGCTGTCCGAGGCGATGGCGACCTCGCCCGCGTACCGGCCGGGTTGGGCGACGCCCGCCGCCTCGGTGGCGGTGAGGGTGACGGTCACCGTCCTCGACTGGCCCGGCGCGAGGGTGAACGTGGTCGGGGACGTGTCCAGCCAGGGCAGGTCCGCCTCGGCCGCGCAGAGTTCCAGACCACCGAGCCGCTCACTGTCCGCGCTGCCCACGAAGGAGGTGGGCGAACCACCGATCTTGTACGCGCCGCAGGCGGCGGCCCCGCGGTACCGGCTGAACCGGACGTTGGGCAGGTCCCGCCAGGCCCCGGCGACCGGGTCGAAGCCGACGGTGCGGTTGGTGACCGCCGTCGAGCCGTCGGTCACCCCGCCGGCCAGCACCAGCAGCCCGCCGGCGGCCGCGTACTGCGAACCCCACAGCTCCAGCGGCAGCTCCGGCAACGGACTCCAGCTGTCGGCGGCGGGGTCGTACCGGTAGGCGTCGGTGTACTCGGTGCTGCCCGTACCACCGGCGCAGTAGACCGAGGCGCCGATACCGCCGCAGGCCAGCCACGACACCGGGTGCGGGTAGGCGGCACCGGTGCTGAACGAGCCAGCCACCGGGTCGAACACCACGAGCCCGTCGCTGTCGGTGCAGGTGGCGTCGGCGCAGCCGCCCACCAGGTACACCTTCCCGCCGATCACGGCCGAGCCGGCCGCCGCGACCGGTGCCGGGTTGGTGACTCCCGGCAGGGTGCTCCACGTCCCGGCGGCCGGGTCGAAGACGTCGACCGTGGCCACGGTGGCGTCGTCCGCGCCCCAACCGCCGATCACGTAGAGCTTGCCGCCGACCGCCACCGCGGCGGGCTTGGAGCGCACCGTCGGCAGGTCGGGCAGCCCGGTCCAGGCGCCGGTGCCTGGGTCGTACACCCATGCCTTGCGCTCGGTGCCGGTGCCACCGCCACCGCCGACCGAGTAGATCTTCCCCTCCAGCCAGGCGGCGGCGTTGTCGAAGATCGCCGCCGGGAGCTTGGCGATCTCGGTCCACGCCTCGTCCTCGGCGACCGCGGCCGGCGGTGCCGCCCCGCCGTACGCGGTGCCGGTGCGCGCCTTGCTGATCCCCTTCACCTTCTGCTCCCGCAGCGGTGCGCCGTCGCGCCGGAGCAGGTCGAACTGGCCGGCGCGTTCCAGCAGGTCCACGCTGGCCGGGGCGGTGCCGGTGTTGCTGACCGTCACCCGGGTGGTGCGGGTGCTGCCGTACGGCTGATGTGACTCGATCGATGTCGGGCTGACCGTCAGCCGGCCGGCGGCGAGGGCGAAGTTTGCCCGTTTCACCCGGTCGGCGGTGACCGCCACCTGCTTGGTGACCGGTGCGTACGGGGTGCGCTCGGCGGTGAACGGATGGGTGCCGGTGAGCCCGGAGAACAGCCAGTAGAAGCCGTCCGGCTCGGCCGGATCCTGCGGCGTGGCCGCCGAGACCGCCCGGTCCTCGGGCCGGTGGTCGCTGGTCACCGTCACGCCGTTGAGCGGGTCACCGGTGTTGCGGTCGGTGGTGGTGCCGACCACCAGCCCACCGGGTACGGGCGAGCACTCCCGGTTGACCACCGACACGTCGTCGACCTGCCACCACCAGGCGAAGGTGCCCTTGAAGCGGAAGCGGACAAGTGCGGACGCGGCGTTCGCGGCCGGGTCGAGCGGTACCTCCTCGACCCGGGGACCACGGCGGCTGGCGGTCTGGTGCCAGACGTTGGTCCAGGTCTGTCCGCCGTCGGTGGAGACGTCGATGTCGGCGGTGTCGCTGATGCCGACGGCGCGCCAGTCGCTGCGGAACCGCAGCACCGGTGCGGCGGTCGTGGACAGGTCGATCGGCGGTGCGATCAGGTCGGTGTCCTGGGTGTTGCCGGAACCGAGGGCGTCGCTGTCGATGATGGCGAAGCCGCCGGTGCCGCCGGTGAGGTTGCCCCGGGAGCGGGGATCGTCGAAGACCCAGCCACCGGAGGCGGTGCGGTTCTCCACCCGCCAGCCGGGCGGTGCGCTCGTCGAGTCGAAGCTCTCGGTGAGCAGCGCCGTGCCGAACTGTGCCGTGTAGCCGGCGGCGGTGCACGCGGCGTCCACGGGTACCGCCACGTTGACCGTGGTGGCGTCGTCGCCCACGGCCACCTCGCGGGTGACGACGCGGTAGCCCGGATAGTGGGCGGTCACGGTCAGCCGGTACCCGGTGTTGCCGGGCAGGGTGACGGAGTAGCGGCCGGTCACCGGGTCGGTGAAGACCGGGTCGCCGGGCCGGCCCGCCACCTCGATCCTGGCGTACAACGGCCAGCCGTGCCCGGAACCGTCGGTGACCTTTCCGCTCACCGTGACCGCCGGGGTGGCCAGCAGGGCGAAGTCCCGGTCGACGGTGCCGCCGTCGGGCACCGTGACGGTCGCCGACTGGCTGGCGTAACCGAAGGCGCTCACCGAGAGGGTGATCTCGCCGGCCGGGACAGTGAGCGTGTACCGGCCGTCGGAGCCGGTGGTGGTGCTGCGGGTGCCGTCGGTCACCGTCGCGCCGGCCAGCGGGTCGTCGTCGCCCGAGTCGGTGACCACCCCGGTGACCCGGCCCACCGCTCCACGCGGTGCGTCCCGCACCGCCGCGTACGCGTCGAGCCGCCCCTCACCGAAGACGTTGTTGTCCGCCGGGGTGCCGCCGCAGGTGGTGGCGTCGACGTCGCGGGCCGTACCGTCCAGCAGCTCCTCGGTCGCGGCGAGGTCCCCGCGCAGGCCCGGTGCCGCCGCCCAGAGCAGTGCCACCGTCCCGGAGACGTGCGGCGCGGCCATCGACGTGCCGTTGAACGAGGCGTATCCGCCGTTGCGGACGCTGGAGCGGACGTTGCTGCCGGGCGCGGCGATGTTCGGCTTCAGCGGGTCGGTGCCGGAGCCGCGCCCGGAGAACCCGGCGATCACGTTGTTCACGTCGTACGCGCCGACGGCGTACGCGTTGGTGTAGTCGCCGGGTGAGCCGGCGCTGCCACAGGCCGGTCCGTCGTTGCCGGAGGAGAAGACCGGGAACATGCCGGCGGCCCGCCAGGCGGCGACTGTCTGCTGGTACCAGGGGTCGCCCCCGTCGCCGCCCCAGGAGTTGTTCACGATGTCGGGCCGCAGGTCCGGCCGGGGGTTCTGGCCGTTGGCGTCGGTGGGGGCGAGCACCCACTGGCCGGCGGCCAGCAGCGAGGCGTCGGAGCAGTTGTTCGACTCGCAGCCCTTGGCGGCGATCCACTTCGCACCGGGGGCGACGCCGATCTGGTTGCCCGCACCGTCGTCGCCGACCATGGTGCCCATGGTGTGCGTGCCGTGGTCGTTGTTGTCGCAGGGCGCGGTGCCGGTGCACACGCCGGCCGGGTCGAACCAGTTGTACGCGTGCTCGAAGCTGCCACCGCCGAGGTTGCCCCGGTAGGAGGCGACGAGGGCGGCGTGGTCGTAGCGCACGCCACTGTCGATGTTCGCCACCACGACGCCCTCGCCGCGGGTACCGAACTCGTCCCACACCCGAGGTGCGCCGATGTTGGTGAGGCCCCATTCGACCGCGGCGGTGCGCGCCCGAGTGGTCTCGGTCTCGGTGGGCCGGATCAGGGGGTAGCTGCGGCTCGGCTCGATCCGGGCCACCTCGGGTCGGCGGGCGATCTCGTCGAGCAGCGCCTTGTCGCCCTCGACCCGCACCGCGTTGGCGATCCAGTACGCGGTGTGCGGCACCTTGCGCTCGTCGAGCAGCGTCCGCAGGTCGCGTTGGGTACGGCTGGCCGTGGTGGTGAGCAGGCGGTGCACCTCGCCCGCCCGGGCGTCGGGGTCACGCAACCGGGCGGCCTGCGCCAACGGCGCGGTGTCGGCCAGATAGACCAGGAACGGTGCGGTCGACGTGGTGCCGAGCTGGTCGAGCAGCGCCGGGTCGACGGCGGCCCGGTGCGGTGCCGTCGGTTGGGCCGGCGCGGCGAGCGCCGGCTGACCGGTGACGCCCAGCACGGCGGCGGTCAGCACCGCCACTGCCCGCCAGCGTGGCGACCGGGTGGATGGTCGTGTGAACAATGGTCCTCCCCACGTCGTCGGTCCCGATCCGTTCGGGCCCGCACACCCGCGCGCCGCGACGCGGCGGCGCGGAGCGGCCGGGGCGATGTGGGTGGCCGGTGGTGGTGCCTCCGCCCGCTGAGAGTCATGCTCTTGCCCCGACCGGCGGTGATCAATGGAACGCGTCGGTCAGTACTCGGTCAGTGACGAGGCGCGATCCTGACCGTTAGGCTGAATCCGGGTGCCATCGGTGACCGTCACTGGCGATCGGTGGGAGTCGCAGGTCCGGGGTGCCCTGGGGGGAGGCGTCGTGTCCGGTACAGAATTTCCGATCCTGGTCTGCGTCAGCTCCGATGCCACCGTCCGGCAGCGGGTGGTGCAGCGGCTGGAGGGTGTCGGGCCGGTGGTGATCTGTGCGGACCTCGCCCAACTGCGGGCGATGTTCCCCGCTCCACCGACGGAGTCGGGCGGGTCGGCCGGCGAGCCGGCCGAGCGCCCCCCGGAACGTCCGGCGACCAGGGGGTAACTGGTGGTAGATAGGGCCGGGCACCAGGTCACCTGGCGCGGTGCACCCCTGGTGCGGA
>NZ_JBAGKI010000048.1:0-46624 GCF_036689795.1 Micromonospora palythoicola
GGGCGCGGCGGCGCACCGCCCGCGCCGGTTCGTCGCGCACCCGCCCCACCAGCAGCAGCCGGCCCTCCGGGTCGTGGCCGACGTGCTCGCCGCGCGCGGCCGCGATCCGGGCCCGGATCGCCGGATCCCGGTCGGCCAGCCGGCGCATCAGCCGCAACGTCACCGCCATGGCGGTCTCACCGCGCGCGATCAGGCAGCACACCGCCGCGTCGAAGGCCGCCGGGTCGGTGTCGGACTCGATGCACTCCAGCAGCACGTCGGTCACCACGCCCGGATCGCCGTACGCGCTGAGCGTCTCCACGGCGGCGAGTCGGATGCCGGCGTAACTGTCCCGCCGAGCCCGCCGCGACAGCGTCTCCACCAGCCCGTCGGTGCCGCCGTCGCGGGCCAGCGCCTGGGCGGCGGCGCGCAGCACGTTCGGGTCGGGATCCCGCCGGACCTGCTCGGCGAGGCACTCCACCACCGCCGGGTCGAGCGGCTCGCCGAGGCGGGCCAGGCTGCGGGTGACGCGGAGTCGGACGATCGGATCGCGTTCCTGGGCGGCGCGACCGATCAGCAGGTCCCGCGTGGCGGGCCCGAGCAGCGGTCGGCCGGTGAGCAGGTCGACGGCGGCGAGTCGGACACCGGCGGTGGGATCCTGGCGGGCCCGTTCCAGCAGCAGCTCGCCGGTGCGGTGATCCGGGTACGCCTCGGCCAGCGCCCGGACCGCGGCAAGCCGTACCGTCGCGTCGTCGTCCGTGCGCGCCGCCCGCGCGGCCACCGCCCATTCGCTGTCGGTAACCCGGTACCGGTCGGTCAACGCCACCACCGCCGCCGCCCGCACCGAGGGGTCCTCGTCCTGCTCGATCCGGTCCACCAGCCGGTCCCGGCACCGCCCGTCCGGGTCGTCGACCAGCACCAGCCGCTGTACGGCGACCGCACGGACCCGCGCGGAGGCGTCCGAGCCGGCCAGTTTGAGCAGCAGCTCGGTGCCCTCCGTGCCGCCCCGCCCCGGCAGCAGCTCGCACACCAGGCAGCGCCGCACCCCCTCGTGCGGATCACCGGTGATCCGGGACAGGGCCCGCCCACGGGCCGTCTCGCTCTGCTCGGCGACGGTGAGCAGGCACCGCAACGCGGACTGCACCACGCCGGGATCGCTGTCGGTGGCCAGCAGCCGGTGCAGCGTCTCGGTGACGTCGGGCAGGTGGAGGCAGCGTGCGGCGAGCACCGCCACGGCGGCCCGCCGCACGCCGGTGTCCCGGTCCTCGGTCGCCCGGGTCAGCAGCAGCCGGACGTCGTCGGTCAGCTCGGTCCGTCCGCCGAGGGACTGCACGGCGATGGCCCGGACCGCCGCGTCGGGAGAGCCGGCGAGGTCGCGCAGCGCCGCGAGCAGATCGCCACCCGCGCCGAAGTTGGCGACCAGGGCGCGTACGGCCGCCTGGCGCACCGCGGTCGAGCCTTTCGCCCGGGCCTGTGCGAGCAGCAGCTCCTGGCAGTGCCGGCGACTGCGGGTGGTGCTGTCCAGCCTTCCGGCGGCCTCGGCCAGCCCGGCGACCAGCGCGATGCGCGCCTGCCGCTGGCGGGCCTGCCCGAGTTCCCGGACCAGCACCTCCTCCAGTTGCTCGTCGGCCGTGGACAGCACCGCCGCCGACCGGGTCGCGAAGGTCGAGCCGGAGAGCCAGCTGGTACGCACCCCGCGGCGGCGATACCAGTGCAGGAAGACGGCCCGGCCGGGCCACTGTGGTCCGAGTGCCCGGATCGACGGGAGCAGTTCCTGCTCGGTCACCTCGACGACGTTCGGGTCGTCGGCGGAGATGCCGTGTTCGACGAGGAGGACGACCTGGCGTAGCACCGCCTCGCCGGCACCGGCCAGCCCGGCCGGCTGCGGCGCCTCCGCCACGCACTGCGCGGCCAGCACCAGGTTCCACGGTGGACCGGCCAGGTTCAGCGGCGGCCACGGCCGGTTGACCTGGGTGGCCAGCAGGGTCACCAGATCGTTGGCGACCTCGGCGGGCAGCGCCCCGGCGACCAGCCGCAGCACCTCCCGCCAGGACGGATCTGCCCAGTTCTCGCGGAACAGCGCACGCAACTGGTCGATCCCCCAGGTTTCCGGGTCGTGATCGAACCTGTCCACGATCTCCTCGGCGCAGAAGTATTCCAGAAACGTACGGTGCACGAACCCGAACAGGCGCAGTCCGTACCGTTCCAGGATGAAACTGCGCTGGCGCAATTTGTCGATCATCGAGTACGCCATGGCGTGCGCGCGCTCGTTCTCGAAACCGTAGAACTCCACCAGGTGGTCGCGGAAGATCCGCGACAGTTCGTCCGCCTCGATGTAGTTCCCGGCCGGTCCCGACTCCCGGCACTGCATCCAGAAGGCGAGGTGGCGCAGCAGCCGCAGCTTCGCCTGCGGATCCAACGGCGGTACGTCGCCGTGGCTTTCCCGCAGTTGCTTGGTCACATCCCATTCCGAGATCAGCACGTCCGTGACGTGCGCGTAGAGCCGGCGACGGTTTCGGGGCAGGGGACGATCCCGACCGACGATCGCCATGAGCATCAGCAGCAACGGATTGCCGGCGATCTCGTGCATCGCCCGGGACCGCCGCACCACGTCGAGGATCTGCCGCCGCTGGCGGTCCGCCTCGACCGACGGGGTCGGCACCACGTACCGGTACCAGTTGCCGAGGAACCGCGCGATGCGCTCGTCGTCGAGGTCCTCCAGGGTGAAGTGGTCGAACCCGGCGTTGGCGAAGGTGTGCCGCAGGTACCCGGCCGCCCGCGAGGTGACCACCGTGCGCACCCCGGGGTACTCGTTGGCGAAGGTGGCGATCTGCGCGGCCATCTCCTCCCGTTGCGCCGGATCGAACACCTCGTCCAGCCCGTCGAAGAGGAACAGCGCCTGACCACCCTGCCGCAGGTACGCCTCCAGCACGTCGCGGTCGATGCCGGCCAACCCCTGCTGGTGCCGGTGTCCGACGTAGTCCAACAGGCCGTCGCACCGGCCGTCACCACGATGCGCCGCGTACGACCGCAACTCGACCAGGACGGGAAGGTAGCGGTCCAGCGCCGCCAACCGGGGTTCCTCGCAGACCCCGGCCAGCGCGAGGGCTAGGTAACGTGCCGCCGCCGACTTGCCGGAGCCGGGATCGCCGAGCAGCACGATGGCCCGCCGGGCCGGATCGCAGACCACGTCGAACAGCGGCGACGCCTCCTTGGCCGCGTACTCCTCCCAGAGCCGCTCCACGTCCCTGGGATCCACCACACCGGGCAGCGCGCCGGGGTCACCGTCCGGGCCGGCACCCGCCCAGCGCCACCAGGCCAGCGGCATCTCCGGCCGGGCGTCCTCGTGCACCCGTGGCTCGACGAACACGTTCGACAGGCCGACGGTGAGGTAGCCGATGGTGGGGCGGGGTGAGACGGCGTCCAGCGGCACCGCCTGGTACCGCAGCCGAAGCTGCTTGTGGTACTGGCTGCGGACCGCCTCCGGCAGGTGGGTGTCGGGGTCGCCGGGCTCACGCGCCGGTGACCGGCCGCTGCGCATGTCGGCCAACGCCACGGTGACCTTCGCCGACAGGTCGTCCACGCTGGAGAAGAAGGCACACAGGTGGCGTTCCTTCAATTCGTTGCGCAACGCCACGATCTGCTGCCGATTACGATCGATCATGTCAGGCGGCCAGGGCATGTCCTCGGCGAGCAGAAAGATCAGACACGGTTTACCGGCCGCGAGTGCCTCCCGGTATTCGAGCTCGGTGATCGAGGACTCCTGGCCCGGTGGGCGGTATCCGTAGCGCCAGGCGAAGAGTCCGACGTAGAGATCACATCGGCGGACGTCGGTCAGACAACGCTCCAGCGGCGGGCGCACGTCGGCACCGTACGCCTCCATTGCGACGTCTTCGATCTCCAGACGACGCGCTACCGCGTGCACGGCCGCGCGGTATTCCAACAGGTCCTTCTGGGTGGCCGAAATGTAGACCTTCATCGACGGCAAACTCCAGGGGTGGCTGGCGACCGCATTCTTCAAAATATCAGTCGTCGTCACATCCATCGGACCCGTGCGGCCCGCCGCCCGGGCACATATCGGCTTTCCCGCCACGGATGGGCCTATGATGGCCGCGGGACGGATTCGGTCCGGTCACCGGCCGCTGGCCCATGCCCGCCGGTGTCCCCCGTGGTGCCGATGCGGAGGAACCATGCTCACGGTGGGCGAGGTGCACACCAGCCTGCTACAGCACAGCACGGCGCTGGCGCAGGACCAGAGCGCCGAGGTGCTCAGCCTGGTGGAGGGCGAGGCCGTGCTGACCTCCCGGCGACCGTCGCTGTACGCCGTGTCGCCCGACGTGCGTACCGGTGTGGACTGCTGGCTGCCGAGCGCGAAGAACCGCCAACTGCGCGGGGTGGGCGCGGTGGTCACCCGGGCGGTCATCACCGGCGGCCGGATCGTGCAGGCCTCCTCCATCATCCAGGTCGTGGCCGGCGAGCGCCGCCGGCCGTGGTCGCACTACCTGGCCAACTCGGGGGTGCTGGAGACGGTCGGCAAGTTGGACGCGGACGATCTGACGAACGGCTTCCTGCACGGCAACGCCGCCGACGTGCTGAACCTGGACGCGATCACCGGCCGGGTGCTGGACAGCGTGCAGATGTCCGACCTGTTGGACCGACGTCCGCCGCTGCGCGCGGCGCGCACCCGGCTGCGGTGGACCGCGCAGGTGCATCAGCAGCCGGGTGCCGACGCCACGGCCGACGTCGCGGTCGACTCGCCGACGCTGCGCACCGTGCGACTCACGGTGAGCCCCCAGGACGTGCCGGCGGCGGTCGCCGGCCTCTGCGAGGATCTCGCCCTGCACGACTGGCTGCTCACCATGCTGTCCGCGCTGGTGGAGGCCGCGGTGACCCGGGCCGGCTCGACGCAGGAGCACATCGAACGGCTGCGGCCGGTGCTGGAGCACCTGCTGCACCTGTGGCTGCCCGGTGCCCGGGTGGACCCACGGCTACGGCCGATCTGGGACCGGTTGGAACAGGTACCGGGGTTCAGTCGGCAGTGGCAGTCCTCGGTCAACTGGATCCGCGATCAGATCACCGTCGGCAACATGGCCATCCTGCGAGACCTGGCCGGCCGGGCGGCGGTCAGCCAGCCGTGCGGGTCCGCCACCGTCGCCGAACCGTTCTCGACCGCCAACCGTGGCCCGGCGGACCGCCGGGTCGGTCGCGGTGCACAGGCGCCGCGCGGCTGATCACTCCCCGATGAACACGTAGCTCAACCGGTCGACCAGTTCGTCGGGCAGTTCGAGGCCCTCGCTGCCGGCCCGCTTGGCGACCTGGCGCGCGACCGCGGGTGGCACCGCCACCTGCCCGAGGATGGTCCGTACGGCCAACTCGACCGGCAGGTACCGGGTGTCCATCAAGGTCACCGTGCGGTACCCACAGAAGGGCGTGGCGTCCGGGTTCAGCTGGACGATCGCGGGTAGGCGGTCCCAGTCGGTCGGCAGCGGCTCGTCGGGCGGGAGCTGGTACGGCTGGGTGATCGTCTGCCCCCGGTGCCGCAGCACGCCCAGCCGGGTCATCTGCCAGACCGAGGCGAGCAGCGCGCAGGCCCACACCCGGCGGTCCGGCTCGTCGGACCACAGTTCGATGTCGACGAAGATGGAGTGCGGCGCGTCGCCGGACTGCAGCGGCGGGGACCACGGCAGCGGCAGCGTCATCGCGGGCGCGTCGGCGTGCCCCGGCGACCGCTTGCCGTTGGACAGCCAGCCCGACTCGCTCAGTGGTGGGCGACTGCCCGTGGTGTGCCGTGGCGGCTCCACGACGAGCGTGTCCACCACCAGCCGGGCCAGTTCGACGTCGTCGTACCGGGCGAAGCTGGATTCGCGGGCCACGTAGTCGAGCACCAGCCCGTGCTCCGCCGCGGCCTGCTGCACCTGCGGGATCACCTCGCGGGGGGTGGCGAACCGGTGGAAGTAGTCGTCGACCAGGAAACACGTGCTGATCCGGGGTTGCCGGTGGGGACGCAGCCCTCGGCGGGCCAGCGCCGGGATCGCCTGCGCCCAGTCCGCGATCCGGGCGAACTTGCGCCGTAGGTCCCGACATCCGTCGCCGAAGTCCTCGGCGTACACGTGCCCCAACTCGACGGACAGGTGCGAGTACGGCACGCTCTCCGTCCGACGCACCGCGGCTGCCTCCTGAAACCTGACATCCACGCTCATCACACGGTCTCCCATGCGGTCTCGTCGAAGAGCTTCTCGGTCAGCTCCACGAAGGCGTCCACGGTCCTGGCGTTGGCGATCTTGGTCTGCACGTCGTTGTCCGAGATCAGCTGCTCGCGCCACTGCAGCAGCGGGTCCAACGGCACCGCGCCGAGCAGCGTGGTGCGGCCGGTACCCTTCCGGCGGGCCAGCTCGCCCAGTTCCGCGTCGCACCGGCGCAGGAACGCCTGCTGCGCCAGGTCGAGGTGTCCCACCTCCGGCCCGCGTGAATCGATGACCGCGGTGCGCACGAACCGCAGTGACTCCCGTAGCCGGTCCGGCTCGTGGCCGTACTCCTTGCCCATGGCCAGGATCCCGCCGGCCTCGAACGCGAGATCCGCCGCCGCCATCACGTGCTGCGGCGTCCAGCGGTGGAAGACCAGCCACCGCACGGTCACCTTGCGCAGGGTCCGGTTCGCGGTGGCCGCCAGCGCGATCTGGCTGGCGTACGAGCGACCCGCGCTCAGATCCACAAGGGTCAGGTCGAACTCCTCCTCCAGCCGGAGGAAGAGTTCGGCGCAGCGCCGGCCGATGTCGGCGGTGAAGCCGAACTCGCTGCCGTTACGCTGCCCGGGCAGCAGCACCAGCGAGCCCGATCCGGTCGGTCGTTGGCGCAGGCTGACCCGTTCCGAGGTGCCCCACACGTCCAACTGCTCCGGGGACGGGATCTCGCCGCGCAGGTACCGGTGCAGACCACCGCCGTTCGGGCCGGCGCCCTCGATGCCGTTGGTGGCCTGGGGAATCTGGAACGTGATGCCGGCCGTCGGCGAACCGAAGTCGTAGTCCAGGTAACAGGTGGAGCGACCGGAGAGCGCGCTGCGGTAGGCGATGTTCGCCGCGGTCACCGAGCGTCCGGTGCCACCCTTGTGCGACGTGACGAAGACCAGCATTCAGATCCCCTCGCTGGCCTTCTGTTGGCCGGTGGTGATGTCGTTGAGCTGCAGCAGCAGGGTGCTGGCCAGCGCGGCGGACGTGCCCGGTTGGTCGTCCACCAGCGACTGCGCGCGGCGCAGGGTCGCCCGGATGCTGCGCATCACGCGCTGCATGGCCTCGCCGGCGAAGGTGCCGCTCATCAGCTCACGGTCGAACACGTACTCGGCCTCGTCGATGAGATCCTGGGCGTACGTGGCGAGGCTCCCGGCTCGGGGGAACGGCCGCTCCCACAGCAGCTGACCGGCGTTGACCAGAGCCTGCACGACCCGTTCGGTCAGGTACCAGGAGGGCGCCTCGGGCAACGGAGCCAACTCGGGGAACGCGCCGCCGGCGTGATCCCACAGCCCTCGGTGCCGGCCCTCGGGGATGCGCCGCAGCAGGAGGTGCTCCCAGACCTCGTCCGCGAGTTCGAGCAGCTCGCTGCGGCGCCGGGCACTGTTGAGCAGGCCGGCGACCGTGGTGGCGCGCTGCAGTAGCACCGTGGAGAACTCGTTGACGTTCCATGTCATGATCGGCTTCGAGGTGGCGTCGTTGAGGGTCACCTGCTTGCCCGGGGCGTGCACGACCAACGCGGGCTCGTTCGGCGAGGCACGCCGGGTGATCCGGCCCCGCTGCGCCAGTTCCACCAGCACGTTGCCGATCCGCCCGAACTCCTCGTCACCGCCCCGGCCGCTGGCCACCAGCCCCTTCACCGCCAGCGACGTGGCCTGCAGGGTGTAATAGTCGGTCCGGTCGCCGTCGGTGGTACGCCAGGGAATGTCCTCGATCGGCCACCGGCGCCGGTTGCCGAAGGTCGCCACCGTTGCCCAGTAGCGGCGGGTCAGCTCCCAGCGCAGCTGGAGAATCCGGAACAGCCGCTGCTGCTCCTCGTTGAGCAGGCCGAGCAGGCGGGTACGTTCGGAGTTGAGATCGTCGATGGCGTCCACCGCGATGACGGTGAAGTAGAGATAGGGGGCGTTCTCCGCCGAGCCCTCGCGCTGCACGCCGATCGGCTCGGTCGTCTCCACCTCGTCGGCGCCGGCGATCGTTCCCCACGACCAGCCGCACTCGAAGAGCATCTCGCTGTTGTCCAGGTCCTCGGTCACCTGACCGGACCCGACCACGACGTTGCGCAGGCTCGCCATGGTGTCCCGCAACTGCGCCCGCAGCGCGGCCACCACCTCGCGGCGCGGCAACTCGTCCTGGTTGACCATGTCGCAGAGCCGGATGCCGAACTCGTCGGTCGCGGCGAAGACCGAGGTGCTGAAGCTACGGAGCAGACCGACCATGGCCGCGGTGAGCCGGAGGCTGGCCATCTCCTCCAGCTTGTCCAGTTGGGCACGCAGGTCGGCCCGCTGGGTCGAGGGCCGGTAGATCTTGACGAAACCGATGGTCGCCAGGGTGAGCGTGACGGACACCGCGAACGAGTCGACCACGTCCATGGAGCGCTGCTCGTCGGTGAGGTCCGGGCCGCCCTGGACCGGGGTCAGGTAGCTGCCGCCACCGAAGGTCGGCGCACCACTGTCGTCGGTGTAGCGGACGAAGTACTCGGTCATGATTTTGACCAGGCGACGGGGAATCTCTATCGCGCCGCCGATCGCGCCGAGAGCCTCGATGACCTCCTCGTCGATCCGGTCCGGATCGTCGAGTGACAGCACCGGGATCTTGGTCGCCGGCAGCAGCATGGTCAGCAGCTGTTCGGCGTCGCTGATGGAATTGGAGCCGCTCCGACCGCCCCAATCCCATTCGCCGTTGCGGAGACAGCTGCGCACCGTGGCCCGCCAGATGTCGAGAATCTCCTGGCGCGGCTGCATCCGCATGGTCCACCACCGTCTGCTGTAGTCGTCGAAACGGAGCTGATTCCGCCTGGCCCGCGATGATCCACGATGACGTGCACCCATCATCGTATCCCTGCCGGAGCGTGACCTGAATGGCCGCGCGTACCGATCTCCCGGAGCAGTCAGTCGACCCGGGAGCGCAGGTGAGCCGGGGTTTGCGAATCCGGAGCGGACATTGGGGCGAGCTCAGCCGCGGCTGCGTCCGGTCACCAGCAGCATGCCCAGATAGCCGTCACGAAGCGAGGGCCTGGGACGCACCTCGTGCATGTCCACGTCGTACGCACCGGCCGCGATGCTCGCCACCACCTCCGCGCGGTGCAGTCGCACGGCCGGGAACCAGTGCTGCCCGACCCGGTAGCCGTTCGAGCCCAGCATGAACGCGGCGGCGAACGGCGACCCGGGACGCAGCGCGCCCAGGAACCGGCCGATCGCGTGTTCAGCCTCGGCCCGGTCGGCGGAGATCGAGCAGGCCACGAAGAACATTGTGCCCGCCCCCCAGGCCCGTCTGGGCAGGTCGAAGACGCTCAGCTGGGACACCCGCCCCACCCGGGCCAGGTGGCCGCGGGGGTCGGTCAGCGCCGCGTACGCCGAGTGCTCCGCACACACCTGCCAGTACGCGTCCCAGCACTCGTCATAGCCGTTGATCTGGTTACGCAACCAGCGCACATTCGCCGTGGAATATTCGCAGAGTTCGACACTGCGCGCGAATGGCAGAAGCGCCAGTGCCGGGTAGAGGTTTGCGCCCGATCCGACGTCGACACAGTGTGCGCCGGCAATCTTCGCGCCGCCGAAGAAGTCTCTTATCCGACAGAGGATTTCGCGATCATCGTCACGCAGGACGGAGTAGTTGTGCTGGACGTAGGCACCCGGGTCGAAGCCGTCCCACTCGACCTCGGAATTGACCGTTCCCGGAGGCTCGACTCGTGGTGGCGGGGTCGACGGCCCACTACAGCCTGCACCAGCCGCCGGAATCAATGCCATGGAGGCGCCTCCATTGAAGTCGGCAGATCACTTGGTCCCTGCCCCGACGCGCGCAGCCCGTTGCCCATTATGCATCGGACGCGATACCGATTCGCAAGTGTCGAGGTGACGCGACCCGATCACCGAGTCAGCTGCGCTCCGGGACGACAACGATTGATCGTTGTCGACGACCACGGATTTCGGCGGTCACCCTGGACCGTGATCAGACGCCGGGCGCGGCGGCCCGGCGTGGCGGCGTTCAGCCGCCGGCACCCTCGGCCGCACCGTCCGGACCGAGCGCACCCTCCACGTCGCCGACATCGAGGTGGACGTGCTGGTGGCCCTGTCCGGCGTCGATGTTGACCTGGTCGAGCTGGGTAGCGGCAACCGACCACGTGGTGACGGCGAGGGTCGCCTGGCGGGCGGCCAACTGCATCCGTTCCGCCCGCCCCGCGGCCGGACCGGCCAGCGCGAGAGCGACGGAGTCGACCGCGACGGCCGCCTGGTCGACGGCGCTGCGCAGCCCACCACGGGCGACGTTCGTGGCGGTCATGCCCGACGGTGGGTCGGCGAACTGGGCGATCAGCCGCTGCATGGTCTGCTGCCACTTGTCGACCTGGGCCCGCTCGGGCGTGCGCCCCGCCTCGGCGTCCTGCCGGACGGCGCGGATGATCGGCGCGAGTTCCGCGCCCGTGCGATGAGCCAGCTCGGTGAGCTCGACGATCTGCTGCGCGTCCCGCTCGGCGTCGGCCTGGCGCAGCTTCGCCACGCTCGCCTCCGTCGGGTCCGGCCGGCCGACGGCGTGCCCGACCAGCCCGCCGGCCGGGGCGGCCACCAGGACCGCCGCCGCGGCGGCCGCGACGATCCACGTCCTCGTCCGTTGCCGCTTCGCAGGCGGGGCGGCCAGGTAGGACGGCCTTCCGGTTCGACGGGACATGACACCCCTCGCATCGACGGCTGTTTGCCTGGGAGCGTAGCCCTTGCCCCGAGCGACGTCGATAGTTTCAGTACTGTCGGCCGAACTTTCGCCGGGGCCGCCGAAAGCTGGTGCGAGGCTAGGCCGGCGCACCCAGCCGGGCGAGCGCGGCACGGGCGCGGGCCTGTTCCTCGGGCCGGTCGATCTCCGTGGCCAGGGCCAGCGCCTCGGCGTGCCGCGCGACCGCCTCGTCCCGTGCACCGTGCCCGGTCAGCGCCCGCCCCAGCCCGTTGAGCACGCACGCCTCGCCGTACCGTTCCCCGATGTCGCGGAAGAGGGCGAGGGCCGGTTCGTAACACGCCACGGCCTCCGCGAACCTGCCGAGCGCGACGTAGGCGTCACCGAGATTGTTCAGCGCGGTCGCCTCGCCGCCCAGATGCCGCAGCTCACGGAAGATCGCCAGGGCACGGGTGTTCCGGTCGACCGCCGCGCCGGGGCGGCCCAGCCGTTCGTGGACGGCACCCAGGTTGGTCAGGGTGTTGGCCTCGCCTACCCGGTCGCCGATCTGCACGAAGCGGTCCAGCGCCAACTCGTGGTACCCGGCGGCGCGCTCCCAGTACCCGGCCGCGCTGTGCACCACACCGAGGTTGCCCAGCACCCGGGCCTCACCACGACCGTCACCGGCCGCGCGGAACAGCGGCAGCGCGCGTTCCAGTTGCCCGATGCCCTCCGGATAGCGGCCCAACTGCCAGCACACCACACCCAGATTCGTCAGCGCGGTGGCCTCGGCGACGGTGTCCCCCAGCAGTCGCGCCGCGTGCTCGGCCTCGGTGTGCACGGTGATCGCGTCCGCCGGGTATCCGCCGTTGTCGAGGTAGGCGTACAGGGTGCCGGCGAGCCACACGGCGTGCTGCGGCCAGCCGTTGCGGGCCGCGTGCACGCACACCGCCACCAGTGTCGCGCGCTCCGCGTCCAGCCAGCGGAGGGCGGCCCTGGGCTTGTCGAGCATCGGGACGGCCGGGGGCGGCTGGGGCAGTGCCGGTCGTCGGTGGCGCTCGGCCGGGTAGAGCGCCTCCATCGCCGCCGACGCGCTGTAGAGGTAGTGGTCGAGCAGGCGGGTCAGGGCGGCCCGGCGATCCGCCGGTCGGTCCTCCTCCCGGCCGCGTTCGGCCGCGTAGGCGCGGACCAGGTCGTGCAACGCGTAGCGCCCGACGTCGGGCTGCTGGACCAGGTGCTCGGCGGCGAGGTGGCGCAGGTCGGCCGCGGCGGTGGCCGGGTCGACGTCCAGCAGGGCGGCGGCACCGTGCTCGTCCAGATCCGCGCCGGGATGCGCGGCCATCCGCCGCAGCAGTGTCTGCCGCCGCTCCGGCAGATGCTGGTACGACAGGTGCAGCGCCACCTCCACCCCGCTGTCGAGCCGGCGGTGCCGGTGACGCTCGTCCAACCGGTCGGCGTGGTCGGTGACGGTCCACCCGGGTCGCGCGGCCATCTGTCCGACGACCACGCTCAGCGCCAGCGGCAGGTACCCGCAACGCAACGCGACCCGCTGGTGCGCCGACGGATCACTGCCCACCGCCACGTCGGGGTGCGACCGCACGAGCAGCCGCTCCGCCTCCTCGGGTGTGAACAGGTCGAGGTCGAGCTGTACCGCCTCGACCAGATCGGCGAGCCGACGCCGCGAGGTGACCAGGGTCAGCGTGCCGGCCGACCGGGGCAGCAGCGGCCGCACCTGCTCGGTGCCGGCCGCGTTGTCGAGCACGACGAGCGCCCGCCGACCCGCCAGCCGCTCGCGGAACGCCGCCGCGCGCTCCGCCAGGCCGTACGGGATCTCGTGGCCGGACATGCCCAGCAGGCGCAGGAAACCGTCGAGCACCGCGCCCGGCTCGGCCGGTGGCTGCTCCGGGTCCGGGTGGTAGCCCCGCAGGTCGACGACGAGTGTCGTGTCGAAGTGCCCCTCGTCGACAAGCATCCGGCCGGCGTGCACCGCGAGGTGGGTCTTGCCTACCCCGGCCATCCCGGCGAGCACGCAGATCCCCGCGCCTCCGGTCCCGCTGGTTCCATCGGAGGCGGCCGGGCCCGGGGCCACGGTCAGCACGGCCAACTCCCGCAGCCGGGTCAGCTCCGCCTGCCGGCCCGTGAAGGCCGCCGCATCGTCGGGCAGCCGGTCGAGCACCCGCACCTGGGCGGCCGCCGTCGTCTCGGCGAGACTGACCCGCAGTGCCTGTCGCCAGTGCGCGAGGTAACCCGTCTCGTCGTGCAGGGCCCGCACGACGGCGAGCACCAGGTCGGCGTTGATCCGCCGCCGCCCGGTCTTGAAGCAGTCCACCACGGTGCCCCGGCGGGCCAGCTCGTCGGCCGGACGACCGTCGGCCCGCCACCGCTCGTTGACCCGCCGGGTGATCGTCTCGTACGAGGGATCACCGGCCCAGAGTTTGAGTGCGCGCAGCTGACCGATCAGCTCATCGAGGCTGTGGGCCGAGCCCGGGTCGGGTGGCCCGTCGGACACGGCAGCCTTCATGACACCCACGAGTTGCGACGATAACAATCAATGTCGCGATATCGCGTACGGATTCGTTTGGACTTCGTCTGCGGACGAGCGGGTCGTGTTGGGATCAGCCGGGGTGACGGCCGCCACGGGGTACGGGGGCGTGGCGGCCAGCAATCGTCCGGCCACCACCACCGTCGACGTCGGGCCGACCCGCCGGCACGTCAGACGAAACGGCCCGGATCACCGGCACCCACCCGGACGATCTCGGGTTCGCCGTCGGAGAAGTCCACCACCGTGGTCGGCTCGGTGCCGCAGTCGCCGGCGTCGATGACCGCGTCGACGGCATGGTCGAGCCGCTCCTTGATCTCCCAGCCCTGGGTCATCGGCTCCTCGTCGCCGGGCAGCAGCAGGGTGCTCGACAGCAGCGGCTCGCCGAGCGCGTCGAGCAGTGCGCGGGTGACCGGATGCGCGGGGATGCGCACCCCGACCGTCTTCTTGCGGGGGTGCCACAGCCGCCGGGGCACCTCCTTCGTGGCGGGCAGGATGAAGGTGTAGCGGCCGGGGGTGGCCGCCTTCACCGCCCGGAACACCGCGTTGTCCAGCTGCACGAACTGCCCGAGCTGCGCGAAGTCCCGGCACACGAGCGTGAAGTGGTGTCCGCTGTCGAGGTGACGGATCTCCCGGATCCGGTCCATGCCGTCCTTGTTGCCCAGCCGGCAGCCCAGGGCGAAGCAGGAGTCCGTGGGGTACGCGATCAATCCCTCACCCCGGATGATCTCGACGACCTGGCCGATGGTGCGCGGTTGCGGGTTGTCCGGGTGCACGTCGAAGTACCTCGCCATGGGCCGAAGCTTAGGCCGCCCGCGTCCGCTGTCGCGTTGCCGACAGTGACTCAGCCGGACAGACGTCGACGTCCATCGTTGTCCCTATGGTCGTACGCGCATCCGGCGGCGGCTACGGGGACCACCTCCGGCCCCACCCGACGCCGACCCCGGTCCGGGTCACCGTGCTCGCGTTCGCACTGCTGTCGCTGCTGTTCGCGCTCGCGACGGCGCACCGGCTGCTCGCCACGACCGGCTCCCTCGGCGCGGTCGCCTTCTTCGCCGTGATGGCCGGCGCGTGCGGGCTGGTCGCGATCAGCCTGGCGGCCCGCCGCCGCTGGGCGCCCTACCCCGCGTACGCGCTGGCGGGTCTGCTGGCCGCCGCCTCGCTGGGCCTCTTCGGCGCGATCACGATCGTCGGTCTGGGCCTGCTGGCCTGGGTGGTCCTGGCCCTCAACACCCGATCCGCGCGGGACTGGTTCGGCCGGCCCGGTCGGCTGCGCTGAACGTCCGGTTCCGGCTATCCCGCCGTGGCCGGTCCACCGGGCCGACACAGGCCCTAAACGGATTGACAGGCGTGCCGGCCCTCGACAGGCTGGGCGAGCAGGACGTAGTCAGCCGGAGTGGCACACGGGGAGAGGCCATGAGGCGTCCACGCGTCAAACCTGAGCACGCGCCCTACCGGATCGCCGACGGCCGGATCCGGATCGGCGGCCCGACGTACGGCATCGCCGCCGAGGTGGCGGATCCCAGCGGTGCCGTCTGGTGCCTGCTGGAGAACATGGACGGCAGCCGCAGCGCGGCGGAGATCGTGCGTCGGGTGCGGACGGCGCATCCCGACCATCCGGTGACCGACATCCGCGCGGCCCTGCAACTCTTCATCGACTCCGGGTACGTCGAGGAGGCTGACGCACCCGATCCACCAGAGCTCAGTGAGCGCGATCGGCAACGGTTCGACCGCAGCCGGGCGTACTTCCGCTGGCTGGACCTCGTCCCCCGGGACAGCACCTGGGAGCCGCAGGTGGCGCTGAGCCGCGCGGCCATCACCGTGATCGGGCTCGGTGGCACCGGCGGGATCGCGGCCATGGCGCTGGCGGCGAGCGGCGTCGGGCGGATCCGCTGCGTCGACCCGGACGTGGTCGAACTGTCGAACCTGAACCGCCAGCTGCTCTACGCCGAGCAGGACATCGGTCGGGCCAAGGTCGACGTGGCGGTGGAACGGCTTCGGCAGCTGAACTCGACGATCGAGGTCACCGGGTTCCGGCAACGCGTCACCGGTACCGAGCAGGTGGCGACCCTCGCCGCGGAATGCGACGTCCTGCTGCTCGCCGCCGACCAGCCACCGGCGCTGCGACGATGGACCAACCGCGCCTGCCTGGCCACCGGCACCCCCTGGGTGGACGCCGGCTACCACGGCCCGCTGGTGCAGGTCGGACGGTACGTGCCGGGCACCGGACCGTGCTGGGAGTGCGTCCGGTGGGCCGACGCCGAGCAACGTCGCGCGATCGGTGTCCGGCCCGCCGACACGGTACGGCGCAACGCGGCGGTCGCGAACGCGGTTGCCGCACCGACGGCGGGTATCTCGGGTCACCTGGCGGCACACCACGCCATGGCGTTGATCACCGGCGTGCCGGCGTTGCCGGCCGGGCGGGTCGACGCGGTCAATCTTCTGGCCCCCGACGCCACCTTCGTCCGCGACGACCCACGCCGACCGGACTGCGTCGCCTGCGGGACGCCGGCATGACCGGCCCCGGGGTGGGCGGACGCGCCACGCCCGGGGCGGACACGTCCGCGCCGCGGCTATCCGGCACGATGCCGATCGCCGACCGCAGTCGGGTCCGGCTGCACCGGCTCCACCTGCGTCCGGAGGGCGGTTCGTGGGTCGTCGGCCGGATCGACACCGGGTCGTTCGTCCGACTACCGCCGATCGGGCACCGGGCCATCACGCTGCTACCGCACACCACTGTCGGCGAGGTGCGAACCACGCTGCGGGAGGAGAGCGGCGACGACGTGGACGTCGCCGAATTCGTCTCCGACCTGGCCGACCTCGGTTTCGTCGCGGAGATCGACGGTCGACCGCTGCCGACGGCGCCGGCGCCCAGACCGATGCTGCCGTGGCTGCGTCCACGGCACGTCCGCTGGCTGCTGCATCCGATGGTCCCGCTGATCGCGGGTGCCGTGGTACTCGCCGCGGCGGTGGCGATCGGCGGCGATCCCGTGCTGGCACCACGCCACCAGGACCTGCTCTGGAGTGACAGCGGCGGGCTGATCCTGCTCGGCAATTTCGGGATCGTCTGGACGCTGATCGGTCTGCACGAGCTGGCGCACCTGGTCACCGCCCGCGCGGCCGGGGCACCCGGTCGGATCAGCCTCGGCACCCGCCTGCAGTTCCTGGTCGCGCAGACCGATGTCAGCGGCGTGTGGGCGGCGCCCCGCCGCGACCGCCTGGCCGTCTACCTCGCCGGTATCGCGACGAATCTGGTGATCTGGGCCGGCACGGTGCTGGTGCGGGCCACCGGTGGCGCGGGCCCGGCCGACGGCCTGCTCGCGGCGGTGGGCCTGCTCTCGCTCGGTCTCGTCCCGGTGCAGTTCCTGGTGTTCATGCGCACCGACATCTACTTCGTGCTGCAGGACGTGACCGGCTGCGCCAACCTGTACGCCGACGGCTCGGCCTATCTGCGACACCTGGCGCGCCGGTTCCGGCGGGCAACCGACCCGGGCGAGGACCCGAGCCGGCGACTCACGGCCCGGGAGCGCCGGGCCGTGCGGGCGTACGCCGTCGTGCTGGTCGGTGGGACGGTCGCCTGCCTGGCGGTGGCGGCCCTGGTCACCCTCCCGGTGACGGTGACCGTGCTGACCTCGGCCGTCGGCACCATGCTGGCCGGCGGCTCGGCCGGTGACCTGTTCGACGCGGGCGCGGTAGCCGCCATCAGCGTCGCCTTTGTCGTCCTGTGGACCCGCGCCTGGTGGCATCGACACGGGCACCGGGTCCGACGGGGGATCAGCCGCCGACGGCGGCAGACCGGAAGGAGGTGAACCGCATGAAGAAGACGGACGGCCGCAAGGCCGACAAGCCGCAGGCCGGCAAGCTCGACAAGATCGAGATCCGCAAGCTCGACAAGATCGAGACGACCGCGCTGAGCAGCAACCCGTCCGGCTGATGCCGACGGGACCGCCGGCTCGACGCGATCCCGGTCGCGCCGAGCCGGCGGCACCCGGCGACGGTGACGGTGTCGAGACAGAAAGGTGGGGCCGTGCGGGATCTGCTCGATCAGGCGACCGGGAGCCGGCTGGCGCGGGAGGAGTACCTGACGGACTTCTGGGAGCGGTTCTGGGCCGTCGACGGTGCGCACATCTGGAAGCTGGAACGACGGCAGCATTTCCAGGAGCCGGGCTACCGGGTGTGGGAGGCGTTCGCCCGGGGCGACTGGTCGGAGTCGATGCGGCTGCTTCGGGTGGACCGGCAGCAGATCGCCGCCGAGCACCGGCGGATGGCCCGGCACGCGATCAGGCTGCACTGGGTCCGGGTGGTGGAGCCGCCGCTGAGCGAGTACGTGCGCTGGAACCTGCACGTGCTGCGGATCAGGGCGGAATGCGGCACCGACGCCCGGATCGTCGGGCCACCACAGGTCGCACCGCTGGAAGGCGGTGGGCGGCTGCCGGAACTCGTCACGGTGGCCGACGAGACGCTCTACGAGGTGCGGTACGACGACGACGGCGTACTCGTCGGCGCGGACCGCTACACCGACGCGGACCTGGTCCGGGCGTGCCGGCAGGTACTCACCGACCTGCACCGGGCGGGCGAGCCGCTGGCCGACTACTTTCCCCGCGAGTTGGGCTGACCGACGGGTCGACGGCCGACGCTTGACGGGACCCAAGTCAGTCAGCGATAGTTGAGTCTATGGAGGCTGAGCTTTCTTCGCTGGCTGCGCGAGCGCGTACCCATGCCGCGCTCGGCGACCCGGCGCGCCTGGCGATCGTGGACGCCCTGACCCTCGGCGACGCCTCGCCCGGCGAGATCGCCAGCCGGCTCGACATGCCGACCAACCTGGTCGCCCACCACGTCAAGGTCCTCACCCGGGCCGGCCTGGTGGTCAAGGTCCGCTCCGAGGGCGACCGGCGGCGCACCTACCTCCAGCTACGTCCCGAGACACTCGCCGCCCTCGCCACCCCCCGGCTGACCGGAGTCGGTCGGGTGGTCTTCGTCTGCACCCACAACTCGGCCCGTTCGCAGCTGGCCGCCGCACTGTGGCGGCACCGCACCCGCGGCGCCGCCGCCTCGGCCGGCACGCAACCGGCGGCCCGGGTCCACCCCCGCGCGGTCGCCGTGGCCCACCGCCACCAACTCGACCTCGACCCCGGCGGCACCGCCCACGTCGCCGACGTCGTGCGCGGCGACGACCTCGTCGTCGCCGTCTGCGACAACGCCCACGAGGGACTCAGCCACCAGCTACGCCCCCGGCTGCACTGGTCGGTTCCCGACCCGGCCCGGGTGGACACCGACGCGGCGTTCGAGTCCGCCTACGCCGACCTCGCCGACCGGGTCGCCCGGCTCGCGCCCGCCGTCCTACCCGGAGACCCACGATGACCATCGCTTTTCCGCGGCGTCTGCTGGCCGAGTTCACCGGCACCGCCCTGCTGGTCACCGCCGTGGTCGGCTCCGGCATCATGGCCGCCGATCTGTCCCCGGACGACGTCGGCCTGCAACTGCTGCAGAACTCGATCGCCACGGCCTTCGCCCTCGGCGTACTGATCCTGATGTTCGGGCCGGTCTCCGGCGCGCACTTCAATCCGGTCGTCTCCGCCGCCGACTGGCTGCTCGGCCGGCGCTCGGGCACCGGCCTGTCCCCCCGGGAACTCGCCGGCTACGTCGCCGCGCAGGTCAGCGGGGCCGTCGCGGGGTCGGTGCTGGCCAACCTGATGTTCGGCCTGGGCCCGGTCAGCTTCTCCGGCAGGGAACGCGGCGGTGGCAACCTGTGGCTCGGCGAGGTCGTCGCCACCGCCGGTCTGGTCCTGCTGATCTTCGCGCTGGCCCGGTCCGGCCGCGCCGTCGTGGCGCCGGCCGCCGTGGGCGCCTACATCGGGGCGGCCTACTGGTTCACCTCGTCCACCTCGTTCGCCAACCCGGCGGTCACGGTCGGCCGCGCGTTCACCGACACCTTCGCCGGCATCGCCCCCGGCTCGGTGCCGGGCTTCGTGGTGGCCCAGCTCGTCGGTCTCGCCGTCGGTGTCGGCCTGCTGGCGGCCCTCTACCCCGACGCCGGTGCCGCCGCCGACCAGGTGGTCGTGCCGGCCGACGACCAGGCGACCGCGAGCCGACACCCATGATTTCCACGCACGGCCGACCGCCAACCACGACCCCCGCACCAAGGAAAGGCACCTCGTGACCGACAAGCCCAGCGTCCTGTTCGTGTGCGTCCACAACGCCGGCCGTTCCCAGATGGCCGCCGGCTGGCTGCGCCACCTCGGCGGCGACGCCGTCGAGGTCCGCTCTGCCGGCTCCGCGCCCGCCGCGACCGTCAACCCGGCCGCCGTCGAGGCCATGCGCGAGGTGGGCATCGACATCACCGACCAGACCCCCAAGCTGCTCGAGTACGCCACCGCGGAGTCCTCCGACGTCATCGTCACCATGGGTTGCGGTGACGCCTGCCCCGTCTTCCCCGGCAAGCGCTACGAGGACTGGAAGCTCGACGACCCGGCCGGCAAGGGCGTCGAGGCGGTCCGCCCGATCCGCGACGAGATCCGTACCCGGGTCGAGGCGCTCCTGACCGACCTGCGGAGGGCCGGCTGACGCCTACCGCGCACCCGGACGGGCACGGTCGGACAATATGCACCGTGAGTGCAAAATACCACTGCCGTTTTCGTTGACGAGCCCGACCTCGATGCCGGAATACTGCTTCCAGTCCCGAGATCGGAGGCAACGATGACGGCGGATCCACACGGTGACCTTCCCACCGGATTTCTCGCCGACGGACCTGACGAACCGGTGGTCATGCTCAATCTGCTGCGGTTCGCCGACGGCGGCCGCGCGCGGTACCAGCAGTACGCGAAGGCTTTCGCCACGACCGTCGCGCCGCGCTACGGAGTCGAGGTCGTCTACGCCGGCGACGGTGACGACGCCCTCGTCGCCGCGGCGGGTCAGCAGTGGGACGCGGTCCTGCTGGTGCGCTATCCAACCCGCCGGGCGTTCGGCCAGATGATCGCCGACCCCGCGTACCAGCGGATCGCCCACCTGCGGCGGGAGGCGTTGCGCGATGCCGTGCTGCAGCCCACCCGCCCCTGGGGACGGCCGCCACGGGACGACTCCGGACAGCCGTGACCGGCGCGCGCCCCGCACCACGAGACGGAGACTTGCCCGATCGCCGACCGGCTGGTTAGGTATGCCTAACCAAAGTTCGGGGAGGCTCCATGTCATCGCCCGCTGTGGCCGAGGCGATCGACGCCCGGGACAGTGATGTCGTCGTCACCGACCGGATCGACATCGAGGCGCTCGCCGAGGTCTACCGCCGGGTGCACGCCGCCGACCTGCACCTGGTCGACCACACCGTCCCGACGGTGACGCAACGCCTGCGGTGGACCGCCGAGGCCCCCGGTTTCTCGGCGGCGCTCGGGTACGTCGACGACCGGCTCGTGGGCACGGTCATGGGTTGCCCGCTGCCACCGGAGACCCTCTGGTGGCGTGACCTGACCTCGGCCAAGGATCCCGGCCTCGCGGTGGAATGGCCGGGCCGCACCTTCGCGGTGTGCGAGGCGTTCGTCCTGCCCGAGTACCGCCGGCACCGCCTCGGCTTCCGGATGACCGTCGAACTGCTGTCGCGACGGCGCGAGGAGCGGGTGTCGCTCGCCGTCGCCGAGACCAACACCCGGGTGTGGCACGCGCTGCAACGCAGCGGATTCGACCACGTCGGCGATCTCGTGCCGTTCCCCGGCTGGCGTTCGCACCGGATGCTGGTGCGGGACCTGCCGCTGGCCGGTCGGTCCTGAGCCGACGCCCGCCCCGTCCACCGGCCCGCCGCCACCCGAACGTATCCACAGTGGAGATTGTGTGAAACGCAACTGGGAAGCCCTCGTACTCAAGGCCTTCGGAGGCCGGAACTTCCAGCTGACCGTCCTGGAGAACGAAGCCGTCGGCGACCGCTACCAGCGGCTGCTCGTCGACGGGGGTGACCTGCTGCGCACCTGCGGCGTACACCCCACCATGTGGATCCGGCTGTGGTTCGACAACGCGGGCCGGCCCCACCAGCGGGCGTACACCCTCGTCGATCCGGACCCGGCCAGCGGGCACTTCCACCTGGTGTTCGCCCTGCACGACGGCTGCGCCGCGCGTTGGGCCACGACCGCTCGACCCGGAGACACCATCGAGGCGACGGTGCAGGGCAGTTCCTTCACGCTCCCCGATCCGGCGCCCGGCCGGCTGTACCTGGTCGGCGACGCGGCGTCCCTGCCGGCGGTCAACAGCCTGCTCGACGCCGCCGGGCCGGTGTCGGCGCGGATCTGGCTCGAGTACGCCCACGACGGCGAACGGGACCTGCCGCTGCGTACCCGGCCGCACGACGAGGTGGTGTGGGTGCCGCGCCGCGACGAGGGCCAGCACCTGGTGGACACCGTCACCACCGCCCTGACCGACGCCCAGCCGGACGACCTGTACTGGGTGGCCTGCGAGGCGGCCAGCACCCGCGGCATCGTCCGGCACCTGCGGCGCGGGCTGGGCGTCGGCAAGGAGCAGGTGGCGGCGCTGGCCTACTGGCGCACCCGGTGACGGCTCGGCGCCACGCCGGCTCGTGATGCTGTACCTGACCGCTCTCAATCCGACCGACTCCGTACTGGACGGCCTGCTGCCGGCGGCCGACGCGCTCGGCGTGCCGGTCACCGTGCTTACCGACCGACCCGACGACTGGCCCGCGACGGTGCCGACGCGGGGCTGCCCGGTGCGGGACCCGCGGGCCGTCACGGAGGTGGTCCGGGACGGACCGGCGGCGGTGGGGCTGTTCTCCAACAGCGACCACCTGCAGGCCGCGACGGCGCTCGCCGCCCACCGCCTCGGCCTGCCCGGCAAGGAGCCCGAGTCGGCGCGGCGCTGCAAGGACAAGGCCGCCACCCGGCAGGCCGTCGCCGACGCCGGACTCGACGTGGTCCACACCCGCCCCCTCGAACCAGGGCAGCCGCCGACGTTCGAGGTGTTCCCCGCGGTGGTCAAGCCCCGCGACGGCGTCGCCAGTGAGGACGCCTACCTGGTCACCGACGCCGACGAGCTGGCCCGGCGGGTGACCGAGATCCGTCGTCGCCGACCGGACGCGCCACTTGTGGTGGAGGAGTACCTGCCCGGCGACGTCCGCACCCACGACACCCTCGGTGACACCGCGACGCTGGCCGTGCTCGGCGGTTGGCGTACCACGCTCGGCCCGCCACCCACCTTCACCGAGCTGTGCCTGGAATGGGCGCCGGCAGCCCCGGCGACGGCCGAGCGGCTGCGGGCGCAACTGGACGCGCTCGGCGTCCGGTTCGGCGCCTGCCACACCGAGTTCGTCGTGCACCGGGAACGACCTCGGCTCATCGAGGTCAACGACCGGCTGATCGGTGACCGGATGGATCTCGTCCTGGCCGAGCTGCTCGACGTGCCGCTGTTCGAGCACGTCATCCGGCTGCACCTCGGCGAGTCCGTGGCCGACCTCGGTCTGCCCGACCCGGCCACGATCGAACGGACCGCCCGGGTCGAGTACGTCTGCGCCGACCGTGGCGGCACTCTCGTCGCCGCCCCCGGCCCCGTCGACGCGCTACGCGACGGGGTCCGACTGGGCTGCCGCCCGCTGCGCGCGATCGGCACCACCGCCGAGCGCACCGGCACGAACCGCGACTACCTGGCCGTCCTGCATGCCATCGGGCCGGACCCGGCCACCGTGAGCCGCGCGCTCGTCGAGTTCCGCGCCGGGCTCGACTGGGTGATCGCGACGTGACCGATCCGGTGGAGCAGCGGCTGTTCCGCCGGGTGCTGGACGCCCTGCTGCGCGAGGACCATCTCGGCCTGAGCAGCGGCGGCGCTCCGGACGGCCCCGGCTGGTGGCAGGCACCGCACCGGGCCGGCCGGTTACGCCTTCCGGTTCGTCCCGACGGTTTCCAGCACGCCGTCCGCCTCGCCCGCGCCGAGTTGCACGTGCACCCGCCCGGTCGGACGCCACGTCGGGTGGACACGCTGGCGGGCCTGTTGGCGCTGCTCGCGCCGGACGACGACGCCGAGGCCGAGCAGGGGTGGCGCGCCTTCGTCGACGAGTGCCGGCAGGACCTGCTCGCCCGGCGGCTGGCCGAGGCGACCCGATCCGACACGTACGCCCGGATCGCCGCCGCCCGGGTCGACCCGCCCACCGGCTTCGGCGGTGCCCTGCTCGACGACGTGCTCGCCGCCCACGCCGGCCATGCCGTCTACCCCACCGACCGGTGCCGCCACGGTCTGGACGCCACCGAGCTGCTCCGGTACGCGCCGGAACACGCCCCCACGTTCGCGCTGCGTTGGCTGCCCGTACCGACCCGGGCCCTGCGGCTGCACGGCCGGCTGCCCGACTGGTGGCCGACGGCCCGCCGGGCCGGGCAGGTGCTGCTGCCGGTGCATCCGCTGACCGCCGAGCGGTCGGCCCTGCCCGTGCTCGACGGGCCGGACATCACCGTGCGGCCCACCCTGTCGATGCGGACCGTCGCCCTGGACAGCGACCCGACGACGCACCTGAAGCTGCCGCTGCCGACCGCGAGTCTGGGTGCCCGCAACCGCCGTACCCTCGCCCCCGACTCGCTGTCCGACGGCGCGGCGGTGGCCGCGCTGCTCGACCGTATCGCGGCGGAGCAGCCGCGCTTCGCCGACCGGATCACGCACGCCGACGAGAGCGTCTTCGGTCACCGCGACGGCGACGAGCTGCTGTCGTTCCTGCTGCGCCGGCTGCCCACCGATTTGGAGCGGGCGACCGTGGTGCCGGTCGCCGCGCTCGCCGCGGCGGATCCCACCGCCGGCACGGTCGCCCAGCGGATCGGCGGGGACGACCCGGGTCGGCTGATCGAGTCCTATCTGGATCTCCTGCTCGACTGGCATGTCTGCCTGTGGTTACGGTACGGAGTGGCGTTGGAAGCACATCCGCAGAACATCCATCTGGTCCTGCCGGCCACCGGTCCGGTTCGGCTGCTGTACAAGGACAACGACGGTGCCCGGCTGGACCCCCGGCACGCCGGCTCGGTCCGGCTGCACGACCAGCGGATGTGGAGTCGCCAGCCGGTGGAGCTGGCCGACGTGTTCGTCACGATCACCCTGCACCTGGCGGCCGCGGCACCGCTGCTCGCCCTGGCGGAACAGGGCGTCCCGGTGCCCTCCCCCGCCGAGGCGCTCGTCCCACGGCTGCGCGCCGCCCGCGACCGGTGGGGCGACACACCCGCCCGGCGCGAGCTGGTCGACCGGGTCCTGACCGCCGACCGGCTGCCGGTCAAGGCGATGCTCACCGCCGGCACGCTGCTGCCCAAACACCGGACCGGCTGCACCGACGTGAACAAGTTCTACCTGCGGACCGGACCCAACTACCTGCGGAGCGGCTCGTGACCCCGCGGACCGCCGAGGCCGCCGCCCGGCCGGCCGAGCGGGCCGCCGACCTCGCCGCCGCGCACACCCTGCTCGCCTGCTACCTGCGCGAGGTGGCCGCGCCCGACGGGACGACCGAGACCGTCGACGGGCTCCTGCGGATCCGGCTGCCGCACCTCGGTCTGCTGCTCTCCTGCCGGCTGGCCCGGGTCTCCCCCGTGCTGGCGCACCGCTACGTCGGCCCGGTCCGCTGCCGGCCGGTGGCGGCACCGACCGCGAGCCGTCACCCGGCCGGGCCGGAGCCACCGACCGCCGGCACGCCGGTCGGCGGCGGACCGACCGCCGGCACCCTCCCGGACGACGGGCCGCTCGTCGACGACGTACCCGCCGTCGACGCACCGGTCGACGTCGGACGACTCGCCCGGCTGCTCGCCGCCGAGCTGGCCGCCCGCACCGGACTGGCCAACGACGAGTTCGTCGAGCAGGTGCTCGGTAGTCGCGACGCGCTGGCCACGCTGTTGCGCGACCGCCCGCCCCACGACCCCACCCCGACCGGCGACCCGGTGGTGGACGACTACGTCGACTCCGAACACTCCCTCGTGCACGGGCACCCGCACCATCCCAGTCCGAAGTGGCGCAGCGGCGATCCGGCGGGTTGGCGTCGCCACGCCCCGGAACTGCGCAGCACCTTCCGGCTGAGCTGGCTCGCGGTGCCCGCCGATCTGGTGGCCGGCGACGGGCCGGTCGACGAGTTGATCGCACCGCTGGATCCGCCGGACGCACCCCCCGGTCACCACCTGGTGCCGGTGCATCCGTGGCAGCTGGACCTGATGCCGCCGACCGACCCGAGGGTGCGCCGGCTGGGCCCGGCCGGCGTGCCGGTGCGACCGACCGCGAGCGTCCGCACGCTCTACGCGCCCTCGGTGGACCTGTTCCTCAAGACCAGCCTGCACGTCCGCATCACCAACTGCCTGCGCAAGAACGCCCGCTACGAGTTGACCGGAGCGGTGGCGTTGACCCGTTTCCTGGACCGTGTGCCGCTTCCCGCGCGGGTCGGGTTGCTGCGGGAACCCGGCTACCGGACCGTCGACCTGCCCGGGGCTGACGAGGCGTACGGCACGATCCTGCGGACCGGGTTGCGCGAGCATCTGCGGGCGGACGAACGGGTGGTGTTGGCGGCCGCGCTGGCCGCCACGCCGCTGGCCGTGCCGGACCCGTTCGACTGGTGGCGGGCGTACGTCGACCTGCTGGTGCCCGGCGTGCTGCGCCTGTGGCTCGGTCACGGGGTGGTCCACGAGGCGCACCTGCAGAACGTGCTGGTGGTGCTGGACCGCGACGGCCGCCCGGTCCGCCTGATCCTGCGTGACCTGGAGGGCACGAAGTTGGATCTCGGCCGGTTGCCGGCCTGGCCGGACCAGGTTCCCCGACAGTCCGCCTACACTTCCGCGCAGGCGGTCCAGCGCGTCGTCTACTGCCTGTTCGTCAACCATCTCGCCGGCCTGGCCGGTGCGCTCGCCGACGGTCACCCCGGTATCGAGCCCCGGCTGTGGCGGACGGTCCGCGAAGCCGTCGAGGCGACGTACGCGCAGCTGGGTGAGCCGGCCGAGTTGCTTGCGCTGCTCGACGGCGCTCCGCTGGCCGCCAAGGCGAACCTGCTGGTCCGTTGGCACCGGGCCGCCGACCAGCAGGCACCCTACGTCGCGGTGCCCAACCCGCTCGGCGGTGCCGGATGAACCACCCCACCTACGTCTACGACCTCGCCGCCCTGGCCACGCACGCCGCCGCCGTCCGGGCGGCGCTGCCCGAACGGGTCGAGCTGCTCTACGCGGTCAAGGCCAATCCCGATCCCGGGATGCTGCGCACCCTCGCGGCCACTGTCGACGGTTTCGAGGCGGCCAGTCGCGGCGAACTGCGTCACCTCGCGGCCGTGCTGCCCGGCCGGCGGGTGGCCGCCTTCGCCGGTCCGGGCAAGACCGACGCCGATCTGTCGGCCGCAGTGGCCGCCGACGTGCACCGGGTGCACGTGGAGTCCGCCGCCGAACTGCACCGGCTGGCCGCCCTGGCCCGGGCCGTCGGGCGTACCGTCGACGTGCTGCTGCGGGTGAACCTGCCGGTCGCCACACCGGGCGCGGTCCTGGTGATGGGTGGGCAGGCGAGCCCCTTCGGGATGGACCCACCGGAGGCGGTCCGGCTCGCCGCCGACCCGCCCGAGGGCGTCCGGGTCCGGGGCGTGCACGCCCACCTGGCCAGCGGGCTCGACGCGGCGACCGCCGCCGTGGTGGCACGCGAGGTGACCGAATGGGCGGTGCGGCAGGTAGGCGCGCAGGAGGTGAACGTCGGCGGCGGCATGGCCGTCGACTACCGCCACCCGCAGCACCGCTTCGACTGGCCCGGCTACGGCCGGCTGCTCGGCGCGGTGGCGGACACCTACCCGGGCGTGCGGCTGCGGATCGAGCCCGGCCGCGCCGTCGCGGTCTACTGCGGGTCGTACGTGACCGAGGTGATCGACGTGAAGCGGTCCCGGGGTCAGTGGTTCGTGATCGTGGCCGGCGGCACCCATCACCTGCGGACCCCGGCGGCCAAGGGACACTCGCAACCCTTCGTCGTGGTGTCCCGGGGCGGTGCCGGGCCACACACAGACGGCGGCCCGGTCACCGTCGTCGGCCAGCTCTGCACGCCCAAGGACGTACTGGCCCGCGACGCGGTCAGCGGACCGGTCGCGGTCGGCGACGTGCTGGTGTTCTCGATGGCCGGTGCCTACGCGTGGAACATCAGCCACCGCGACTTCCTCCTGCACGAGCCGCCCCACTTCGCCACCGGTGACCCGCTCGACGTGGCCCGGAACTGGGGCCGCACACCGCCAGAACCGGCCGACAACCGCTGTTGATCACCGTGATCCGGTGACGCTCTCAGCTCGACAGGCCGACACCGGACATGCCGACCCGGACCGCGCCCCCGCTTCCCGCTGCCCTGATCTTGCTGATAGCTTCTTGCCACAAGTTTGCAAGAGCCAAAGGAGTGCAGATGGGTGCGGTGACCGCCACCGCCCAGTCCGGGAGCCGGCCGGACCTGCTCGGCGTGGCGGCGCAACGCCGCCGCACCGGGATCTGGCTGGTCACGCTGACGGTCGCGCTGGTCCTCACCGGGGTGGCCGCGGTCGGCTCCGGCGCGATCGGCATCCCCCCGACGACGGTGGCGCGGATCATCGGGCATCAGCTCGTCGGCCTGCCCGGCGAGGTCACCTGGACCGCGCCGCAGGAAGCCATCGTCTGGCAGGTCCGGCTGCCCCGGGTGCTGCTCGGCATGCTCGTCGGTGCCGGGCTGGCCGCCTGCGGAGTGGCGTTGCAGGCCATGGTGCGCAACGTGCTGGCCGACCCGTACCTGCTGGGCATCAACTCCGGCGCCTCCAGCGGCGCCGCCGCCGCGATCCTGTTCGGCGCCGGCGCCGGCTTCGGGCAGTACGCCCTGTCCGGCAGCGCCTTCCTCGGCGCGCTCGGCGCGTCGCTGCTGGTCTTCCTGATCGCCCGCAGCGGCGGACGGGTGACCTCGATCCGGCTGCTGCTGTCCGGCGTCGCCGTCGGCTACGCCCTCTACGCCACCACCAGCTTCCTGATCTTCGCCTCGGGGTCCGCCGAGGGGGCCCGATCGGTGATGTTCTGGCTGCTCGGCTCCCTCGGCCTGGCTCGGTGGAACGCCCTTCTGCTGGTCGCCGCCGTCGTGCTCTGCGGCATGATCGGATACCTGACCGTCGTCGGGCGACGCCTCGACGTGCTGGCCATCGGCGACGAGACCGCTCAGACGCTCGGCGTGTCACCCGACCGGTTCCGCCTGTGGCTGCTCGTGCTCGTGTCGCTCAGTGTCGGCGTACTGGTCTCGGCCGCCGGCAGCATCGGCTTCGTCGGCCTCGTCGTGCCGCACCTCGCCCGCCGCATCGTCGGCGCCCCGCACGTGCGCGTGGTGCCCGTCGCCGCGCTGCTCGGCGCCATCCTGCTGGTCTGGGCCGACGTGCTCGCCCGGGTGCTGCTGGCCCCCCAGGAGATCCCGATCGGCATCATCACCGCCCTGCTCGGCGCCCCCTTCCTGCTGGTCCTGATCCGTCGTCTGCACGCCACCGGCGCCTGAGCGCCCGATGAGCCGAGGAGCACCGATGAAGGCAACCCGTCTCGCCGTCACCGCGGCCACGACCGTTCTCGCGCTGCTGGTCGCCGCCTGCGGCGGTGCCGCCGACGAGCCGGGCACAGCCGCCCCGGGATACCCGGTCACCGTCACCAACTGCGGCGTGGAGGTGACCTTCGACGCTACGCCGGAGCGGGTGGTGCTGCTCAAGAGCGCGGCCGTGCCCTACCTGCACGCCCTGGGCGTGATGGACCGGGTCACCGCCCGGGCCGGGCGGTACCCCAGCGAGTACTACGACGCCGCGACCCTCGCCGAACTGGACCGCATTCCGCTGCTGACCGACAAGACCGACACCAGCGGCCACCTGCAGATCTCCAAGGAGGTGGTGATCAGCCAGGAGCCCGACCTGGTGCTCGGTGAGGTCGACAACCTGTCCCGCGACACCCTCTCGGCGGTGGACATCCCGCTGCTGGAGGAGCCGGCCATGTGCCCGGACAACACCGCCACCCCCAGCTTCGACGACATCTACCGCCAGATGGAGACCTACGGTCGGGTGTTCGGCCGCGGGACGGAGGCGGCCATGGCGGTCGACGCGCTCCGGCAACGGATGTCGAAGATCCAGGCCGGAGCTTCGGCGGCGTCCGGCCGTACCGCCGCCGTGCTGTACCCGACCGTCGGCGGCGGCACCACGTACGCGTACGGCACCGCCAGCATGGCCCACCCGCAACTTGAGGCCGCCGGCTTCCGCAACGTCTTCGGTGACACGCCGGAGCGGGTCTTCGAGGTCACCGTCGAGGAACTGCTCGGCCGCAACCCCGACGTGCTGATCCTGCTCCACAGCGACGGCGACCCCGCCGCGGTCGAGCAGGGCCTGACCGGTCTGCCCGGCGCCGAGAAGCTCAACGCGGTACGCGACGGCAACGTGCTGACCCAGCTGTTCAACTTCACCGAGCCGCCGACCCCGCTGTCGATCGACGGCCTGGAGCGGATCGTGCGACGGTTCGGGGCCGGCTCGTGATCCAGGCGACCCGGGTGTCCTGGCGCTACGGCGCCAACCCGGTGATCGACGGGGTGAGCGTCACCGCGCGACCCGCCCGGGTGCTCGGGCTGATCGGCCCCAACGGCAGCGGCAAGACCACGCTGCTGCGGCTGCTCTACGGCGCGCTGCGCAGCGGCACCGGACGGGTCGCCGTGGACGGTGACGACCTGGGCGCGCTGCCGCCGCGGGAGGCCGCGCGCCGGCTGGCCGTGGTGGTGCAGGAGACCGGCGGCGAGACCGCCCTCACCGTGGCCGAGCTGGTGCTGCTGGGCCGTGGCCCGCACCTGACCACGTTCCAGCGCACCGGCCGGACGGACCACGAGATCGCGGCGCAGTGCCTGACCCGGGTCGGTGCCGCCCACCTGGGATCCAGGGCGTTCGCCGGCCTCTCCGGCGGCGAACGCCAGCGGGTGCTCATCGCCCGGGCGCTGGCCCAGCAGGCCACCCACCTGCTGCTCGACGAGCCGACCAACCATCTCGACATCCGCTACCAGCACGCGATCCTGCGGCTGGTACGCGACCTCGGCACCTGCGCCGTCGTCGTGCTGCACGACCTGAACCTCGCCGCCCGCTACTGCGACGACCTGGTGCTGCTCGGCCAGGGTGGAGTCGCCGCCGCCGGCACCACCGAGCAGGTCCTCGACCCCGCCGTTCTCGAAGCCGTCTACGGCATCGGCATCCAGCGCCTCGACCTCGACGGCACCATCCACCTGCTGTACCACCCGACCGACCGGCCCGTCGTCGACAGGACCGCCAGCCGGGTCTGAGACCGGCCGGCGGGTCGGGGCGGCCCGGCGGTGATCGACAGGATCAGCGCCGAGCCGGACCCGGTCAGTGGCCTGGACCGCCGTCAGAAGTCGTCGTCGAAGGCGACCGTGCCGGAAACCCCGACCTGGTAGGCAGACACCCGTCGTTCGAAGAAATTGGACAGCTCCTGCACGTCCTGCAACTCCATGAAGGCGAACGGGTTCTTCGACCCGTACAGTGGCTCGATCTCCAACTGTGCCAGCCGCCGGTCGGCGACGTGCTGGAGATACTCGCGCATGTCGGCCAGGGACAGCCCGGACACACCCTGTTCGAGCAGGTCGGCGGCGAACTGCACCTCGCACTCGACGGCCTCGGCGAGCATGTCGCGGACCTGCTGGCGCATCTCGTCGTCGAACAGGTCCGGCTCCTCGGCACGTACGGTGTCGACCACGTCGAAGGCGAAGGCCATGTGCATCGACTCGTCCCGGAACACCCAGTTGGTGCCGGAGGCCAGACCGTGCAGCAGCCCCCGGGACCGCAGGAAGTACACGTAGGCGAAGGCGCCGTAGAAGAACAGTCCCTCGATGCAGGCGGCGAAGCAGATCAGGTTCAGCAGGAACGCCCGCCGGTCCGCGCGGGTCCGCAACTCCCGCAGCTCGAAGATCGAGTCGATCCACTTGAAGCAGAACTCGGCCTTGCGGGCGATCGACGGAATGTTCTCCACCGCCGCGAACGCCGCGAACCGCTCCCGCTCGTCCGGCACGTAGGTGTCCAGGAGGTTCAGGTAGAACTGGACGTGCACCGCCTCCTCGAACAGTTGCCGGGACAGGTAGAGCCGGCCCTCCGGCGAGTTGACGTGCTGGTACAGGTTGAGCACGAGGTTGTTGGCGACGATGGTGTCGCCGGTGGCGAAGAACGCCACCAGCCGGGACACCAGGTGCTGCTCCGCCGGGGAGAGCTTGGCCAGGTCGGCGAGGTCGGAGTGCAGGTCCACCTCCTCGACGGTCCAGGTGTTCTTGATGGCGTCCTTGAACCGGTCGAAGAACTGCGGGTACCGCATCGGCCGCAGGGTCAGGTCCATGCCGGGGTCGAGCAGCATCTGCCGCTGGCCGGTGTCGGGTTCGGAAACGGTGGTCACTGGCACGCCTCGCAGCTCTCGGGGTTCTCCAGGGAGCAGGCCAACGCCTCGTCGTCGCTGACCGCGAGGACCGGTTTGATCGCCGGGGTGACGGTGACGGTGGCCTGCTGGATCCGGGTCGCGGGCCGCGACCGCAGGTAGTAGGTGGTCTTCAGCCCGGCCTTCCAGGCGTACAGGTACATCGAGGAGAGCTTGCCGATGGTCGGCGCGCTCAGGAACAGGTTCAGCGACTGCGACTGGTCGATGAACGGGGCCCGGGCGGCGGCCAGGTCGATCAGGGCCCGCTGCGGCAGCTCCCACGCGGTCCGGAACAGCTCCCGCACGTCCGCCGGCAGCTCGGCGATGCCCTGCACCGACCCTTCGGCCCGCTTGATCTGCTCCCGGATCGGTGCCGTCCACAGCCCGCGCGCCTTCAACTCCCGGACCAGGTACGTGTTGATCTGGAGGAACTCACCGGACATCGTCTCCCGCTTGAACAGGTTGGACACCTGCGGCTCGATGCACTCGTAGCACCCGGCGATCGAGGCGATGGTGGCGGTCGGCGCGATCGCCACCAGCAGCGAGTTCCGCAGGCCGTGGCGGGCGACCCGCTCCCGCAGCGCGGTCCACCGCTGCGTCTGCGTCACCTCCGCGCCCCACAGGTCCGGATGCAACTCACCCTTCGCGGCCCGGGTTTCGGCGTACGCGGGATGCGGGCCGAACCGCTCGGCCAGGCCCGCCGACGTCTCCAGCGCGGTCAGGAAGATCTCCTCCTGCACCCGGGTCGACAGTTCCCGCGCCGACGCCGAGTCGAACGGCAGCCGCATGGTGAACAACGCGTCCTGCAGGCCCATCAGCCCGAGCCCGACCGGTCGCCAGCGCGGGTTCGACACCGCCGTCTGCTCGGCCGGGTAGTAGTTGATGTCGATCACCCGGTCGAGGAACACCACCGCCGTGCGTACCGTGGCGCGCAGCTTCTCCCAGTCGACGCCGTCGGCGGTGACGTGCGCGCCCAGGTTCACCGAGCCCAGGTTGCACACGGCCGTCTCGGTGTCGCTGTTGACCTCCAGGATCTCGGTGCACAGGTTCGACAGGTGGATCGTGTTGCCGGGCGCACCGGTCTGGTTGGACAGCCGGTTCGCGGCGTCCTTGAACGTCATCCACCCGTTGCCGGTCTGCGCGAGCGTACGCATCATCCGGCCGTAGAGGTCGCGGGCCTTGACCGTCCGGACGGCCTTCTTCTCGGCCGCCCGGTACGCCTCGTCGAACGCCTCGCCGAACAGGTCCGGCAGCTCCGGCGCGTCCGACGGGTCGACCAGCGACCAGTCACCGTCCGCCTCGACCCGCCGCATGAACTCGTCGGGGATCCAGTTGGCCAGGTTCAGGTTGTGGGTACGCCGGGACTCCTCCCCGGTGTTGTCCCGCAACTCCAGGAACTCCTCGATGTCCGGGTGCCACGGCTCCAGGTACACGCAGGCCGCGCCCTTGCGCCGGCCGCCCTGGTTGACCGCCGCCACCCCGGCGTCGAGGGTCTTCAGGAACGGCACGATGCCGTTGGAGCGGCCGTTGGTGCCCCGGATCAACGCGCCCCGACCGCGGACCCGCGACCAGGAGATGCCGATCCCGCCGGAGAACTTCGACAGCTTCGCCACCTGGTGGTAACGCTCGTAGATCGAGTCGAGTTCGTCGCGCGGCGAGTCGACCAGGAAACACGACGACATCTGGGTGTGCCGGGTGCCCGAGTTGAACAGCGTCGGTGAACTGGGCAGATACGCCAGGCTGGACATCAGCCGGTAGAACCCGATCGCCTCGCCCGGCGTCTGCGACAGCCCGCAGGCCACCCGCAGCAGCCAGTACTGCGGCGTCTCCACCACCAGCCGGGTCTGCGGATGCCGCAGCAGGTAGCGGTCCGCGACGGTGCGCAGTCCGAAGTACTCGAACCGCAGGTCACCGTCCGGGTCCACCGCGTCGTCCAGCTTGCGCGCGTTGCGGGCCACGAACGCCGCGGTCGCGTCCCCGATCAGCCCCAAGCCGTGCGCGTACCGGATGGACTGGCTGAAGCTGGCCACCTGCTGCCCACGGACCTCCTTGTCCACGTACGCGGCCAGCAGCCGCGCCGCCAGCTTCGAGTACTGCGGCTCCGCACCGATCAGCTCGGCGGCCGTCTGGATGGACAGCTTGTCCAACTCGGCGGTGGTGGCACCGTCGTACAGACCGCTGATGGTCTTGGTGGCCACCCGCAGCGGATCGACCTCGTCGAGGTCGGCCACCCACCGCTCCACCGCCCGGACGATCTTGTTCACGTCCACCGGTTCCGTGGCGCCGTCGCGCTTGCGGACCTGCATCACCTGCCGGCGCTGCTCCGACACAGCTGGGCCGGAGGCCGCCATCTCCCGCACGACCGTCACGTCTCTCTCCTCGCGCCGTCACCGAGGGCCTCGGACACGCGGGAGGACGCCACGGGATCCGCGCAGGCGGCACGGCCCGTTCATGGCGTCGACCGTCCCACGCGGCCTGCGGCCGCCGCCCACGAGTGCGGGCGGCGTGCTGGCAGGTCTTCGGACTCGTGGGCGTGCTCGCGCGCTCCTACTGGCCGTCGCTTCCCAGGCCGGAGCCCAGTGCTGTGTGACGGCTGTCGTTCCCACTCACCGCTGCGGGGCAGCCCCGGATTTCCACCGGGTTCCCTCTTGCCTCGACCGCCCCGGATGGGCGCCGAACCAGCTACGGGTGACACCATATATGGGTGGCCCACGAACGCAAGACACCAGATGGTGTGTCGGCGTGTCCGTGCAACAGACGTCACATCCGGTGGTCCCCGCCGCCGAGCCTGGCTGCTCCTCTGCGGGTCAACTGCGACGTGACGCCTGTGGAAGCACGCTCCACGGTCGACGGACCGTCTTCTGCCATCCTGGCGGCATGAAGCCCAACCTGGAGAGAATCCCAGGGAAGCAGGACCGACTCGCGGAGGAGATCCTCGCCCGCGCGCCGCGACGCATCGAGCAGAGTTTCCTACGCTCCCTCGACCCCACCAACGCGCTCGCCCTCGGCCGCTACGGCGCCCGCCTCGCCACCCTGGCGCTGCGGCAGAACTCCGTCGATCTGCTACGCCGCTCAGTGCTGGCGACCGGCCTCGCCCGATATCTGGCGTCGGACGACGACCGGGACTTCATGGTGGCTCTGGCGGTGCCATGGATCGTGGCACAACAGCTCGGAGAAGACCCGGCCGAGGTATTCGCCACGGTCGGCGACAGCCTGCCGGACGGGCCGGTCGCCAGACTGCTCCAAACCTTCGGTGCCCGTACCGACATCACCCTGGAAGCCTTCGGCTGGGAAGTGGTGACAACCGCCGAAGGCCCGGACTTCCGGCCGGCGTACTGATCACCGGAGCACCTTGGGATTTCGGTCTACCCGGGCCGACAGCCTGAGCGATGGCGAGGGTGTGCGCGGGAGCTTGGCTTTCTCAACGGCACAGCCTACGGAATGGGAGTGTCGGCACGCGGCACATCGCACAGTCCACATGTGCAGATGGAGGTCGAGGGCCTACGCCGGGTCGCTTTCGGTCCAGGCCGTATATCGCAGGCTCTGAGCAGCTCACGCTCGTCCACCAACCCCGACTTGTGGGACACGCGACCATAAACCGCAAGGTCATCCTTCATTCGCGTCCGGAGGAGCGAAAGGTATCGCTGGCAGGCGCATAGGAGTATCGCTTCCCGTTGATCCGTCGGAGACACCTTCAGTCTCTCTCTGAGCGCCATCGGTAGGACGCGATCGTCGCTACTGGTCAAATTACGTCTGATTGCGGAGAACAAATTTCGAGTAGCGGCTGGCAGGAGCAGACCATAACCCTTCTCGAAGTACCAATCGTCCATGGCCGCATCCAATGCTCGCCGATCAGCCTCTCGCATCGAGGGCGCATGCTTCGGCCTCAGCGACCCCGTCACCTCCCATAATGCGGCATAAGCCTCGAAGAGGCGCTCTGCAAGCTTCATACGTAGTTGCCTGCGGTGATTGTGGGCTACCCACAGGCCGACCACTGTCACAGCAAGGGCAGCCAGGGCCACGTAGAGCTGGGCTGGCGAGGTCGACATGAATCACCCCTCGATGCTCACGACAGGTCGTCGTGCTTCAGGCCGTCATGCGCTGAAGGTACTCGATGGGTCACAACCTGAATCGCTTGCGAGACGCGACTGACGCCTGTCGAAGCGTGAAGCATTCGCTCTCAGAATCAATACGCGGCGCGCGGCGGTCACGGCGGCGACGGAAGCCCGCCATCCGGGCTGCCGGCATGCAGGACCACCGGCGCAGCGAAATGCACGTCCTGCGGCACACCTGCGCCTCGGTACTGCTGAACCCAGCAAGAGCATCAAGGCCCTGTCGACGTACCCGGGCGACGCCGACCCCGGATTCACCCTGCGGGCCTACCCCCACCTGGTGTCCACCAGTGAGGACCGCACCCGCCAGTTCATCGACAAGGCGTTCGTCGACGACGGGCCGCCGATGACGAACCCGAAGCCCCTGACGGCCTGATCATGGTTCAACGCCTACCGCAGGTGCCGGAAGTGCGGGTCACGGCACCTGTGGTCGTCACTTGGCGTTGAAGTAGCTGGCCTCGGGGTGGTGGACGACGATGGCGTCGGTGGCCTGCTCCGGCATCAGCTGGAACTCCTCCGACAACTGCACACCGATCCGCTCGGCACCGAGCAGGTTCACGATCTTCGCCCGGTCCTCCAGGTCGGGGCAGGCCGGGTAGCCGAACGCGTACCGGCAGCCCCGGTAGTCGGTGCGCAGCAGTCCGGCCAGGTCGGCCGGGTCGTCGTCGGCGACGGTACGGCCGTCGGGCAGCCGTAGCTCGGACCGGACCCGCTTGTGCCAGTACTCGGCGAGGGCCTCGGTGAGCTGCACCGACAGCCCGTGCACCTCCAGGTAGTCGCGGTACTCGTTGCGGGCGAACAGCTTGGCCGCGTACTCGCTGACCGGCTGACCGACGGTGACCAGCTGCAACGCGACCACGTCCAGGTCGCCGCCGCGCGGGCGGAAGAAGTCGGCCAGGCAGAGCCGGCGCTCCTGGCGTTGCCGGGGGAAGGTGAACCGGGCCCGCTCGGCGTGCCCGTTCTCGTCCAGGACGACCAGGTCGTTGCCCTCGGAGTAGGCCGGGAAGTAGCCGTACACCACGGCCGCCTCCAGCACCTGGTCGGCGATCAGCCGGTCCAGCCAGTAGCGCAGCCTCGGCCGGCCCTCGGTCTCCACCAGCTCCTCGTACGACGGTCCCTTGCCGCCGCGCGCACCGCGCAGGCCCCACTGGCCCATGAAGGTGGCCCGCTCGTCCAGCAGCGCCGCGTAGTCGGCAAGCGGCACCCCCTTGATCACCCGGGTGCCGTGGAACGGTGCGACCGGCACCGGCACGTCGACCGCGACGTCGGAGCGTACCGAGGTGTCGTGCAGTTCCGGCAGCGACTCGGCGACCACCGCGCGCTGCCGTTCCCGGCGGGCCCGCCGGGCCGCCAGGGCCGCCTCCCGCTCGGCGTCCACCACCGGGGCACCGCCGCGCTTGGCGGCCATCACCCGGTCCATCAGGGACAGGCCCTCGAAGGCGTCGCGGGCGTAGTGCACCTGGCCGGGGAACATCGACCGCAGGTCGTCCTCGACGTACGCCCGGGTCAGCGCCGCGCCACCGAGCAGGACCGGCCAGCGCTCCGCGACCCCGCGCGACGCCATCTCGACCAGGTTCTCCTTCATGATGACGGTGCTCTTGACCAGCAGACCCGACATGCCGATGGCGTCGGCGCGATGCTGCTCGGCGGCGTCGAGGATGGCGGAGATCGGCTGCTTGATGCCGATGTTCACCACCTCGTAGCCGTTGTTGGACAGGATGATGTCCACCAGGTTCTTGCCGATGTCGTGCACGTCGCCCTTGACGGTGGCGAGCACGATGCGGCCCTTGCCGCCGTCGTCAGCCTTCTCCATGTGCGGTTCGAGGTACGCCACCGCGGTCTTCATCACCTCGGCGGACTGCAACACGAACGGCAGCTGCATCTGCCCGGAGCCGAACAGCTCACCGACGACCTTCATGCCGTCCAGCAGGATGTCGTTGATGATGAGCAGCGGGGCGGTGCCGGCGGCCATCGCCGCGTCGAGGTCGGCCTCCAGGCCGTTGCGCTCCCCGTCGATGATCCGCCGCTTGAGCCGCTCGTTGAGCGGCAGGGCCGCCAGCTCCTCGGCCCGGGTGGCACGCGCCGAGGCGGCGTCCACACCCTCGAAGACCTCGATGAACCGCTGCACCGGGTCGTAGCCCTCGCGACGCCGGTCGTAGACCAGGTCGAGGGCGATCTCGCGCTGCTCGTCGGGGATCTTCGACATCGGCAGGATCTTGCTGGCGTGCACGATCGCCGAGGTGAGCCCGGCCTGCACGCACTCGTGCAGGAAGACCGAGTTGAGCACCTGCCGGGCCGCCGGGTTCAGTCCGAACGAGACGTTCGAGATACCCAGCGTGAAGTTCACCCCGGGCCAGCGGCGGGCGATCTCCCGGATCGCCTCGATGGTCTCGATGCCGTCGCGGCGGGTCTCCTCCTGACCGGTGGCGATCGGGAAGGTCAGCGCGTCGATGAGGATGTCCGCGCGGCGCAGCCCCCACCGGCCGGTGAGGTCCTCGATCAGCCGCTCGGCCACCCGTACCTTCCACTCCGCCGTGCGGGCCTGGCCCTCCTCGTCGATGAGCAGCGCGACCACGGCGGCACCGTGCTCGGCGACCACCGGCATCACCCGCGCGTAGCGGGAGTCGGGGCCGTCGCCGTCCTCGAAGTTGACCGAGTTGACCACGCACCGGCCGCCGAGCATCTCCAGGCCGGCCTCGATCACCGCCGGCTCGGTCGAGTCCAGCATGATCGGCAGCGTGGAGGCGGTGGCGAACCGGCCGGCCAGCTCACGCATGTCGGTGGTGCCGTCGCGGCCGACGTAGTCGACGCAGAGGTCCAGCAGGTGCGATCCGTCGCGGGCCTGCCCCCGGGCGATCTCCACGCAGGACTGCCAGTCGGCGGCGAGCATCGCCTCGCGGAACGCCTTGGAGCCGTTGGCGTTGGTCCGCTCCCCCACCATCAGCACGCTGGCGTCCTGCGCGAACGGCACGTGGTGGTAGATCGAGGAGACACCCGGATCGGTACGCGGCTCCCGGGTCACCGGCCGGGCCCCGCCCAGCCGTTCGGCGAGCAGCCTGATGTGCTCCGGGGTGGTGCCGCAGCAGCCGCCGATCAGGGAGACGCCGTACTCGGTCACGAAACGTTCCATGGCGTCGGCCAACTCGACCGGAGTCAGCGGGTAGACCGCACCGTCGGAGGTGAGCTGCGGCAGGCCGGCGTTCGGCATCACCGACAGCGGGACGGTGGCGTGTTGGGAGAGGTAGCGCAGGTGCTCGCTCATCTCCGCCGGACCGGTGGCGCAGTTGAGCCCGAGGAGATCGACGCCGAGCGGCTCGATCGCGGTGAGCGCGGCACCGATCTCGCTGCCGAGCAGCATGGTGCCGGTGGTCTCCACGGTGACGTGACAGATCAGCGGGACCTTGCGGCCCAGCTCCGCCATCGCCCGGTGCGAGCCGACCACGGCGGCCTTGACCTGAAGCAGGTCCTGGCAGGTCTCGATGATCAGCGCATCCGCGCCACCCTCGATCAGCCCGGCGGCGTTCTCCTGGTACGCGTCGCGCAGCGTGGCGTAGGCGGCGTGCCCGAGGGTGGGCAGCTTCGTACCGGGCCCGATGGAACCGAGCACGAACCGGGGCCGCTCAGCCGTCGAGTACGCGTCGGCTGCCTCGCGGGCGATCCGGGCACCGGCCTCGGACAACTCCCGGATCCGGTGCTGGATGTCGTACTCGCCGAGGTTGGCCAGGTTCGCGCCGAAGGTGTTCGTCTCCACGCAGTCCGCGCCCGCCGCCAGGTACGCCTCGTGCACGCCACGGACCACGTCCGGCCGGGTGACGTTGAGGATCTCGTTGCACCCCTCCAGACCGTCGAAGTCGTCCAGGGTGAGGTCCGCGGCCTGCAGCATCGTGCCCATCGCCCCGTCGGTGACGAGGATCCGGTCGGTCAACGCGTCGAGCAACGAGGTACGCACCACCTCAGGTTAGTGCGGTCGGGCGGGCCCGCACCCCCGCGTACCATCCGATCCCACATTGTGTCATCGGGATCACGTTGCCCGTTTTGGCGGGCAATGCCCGACACCGTGGCCCGCGCGCGGCCCGGCGGCGGCGCCGACGCCCGGCCGATCCGGCGCGGCCGACGGGCCGGGTCCGGGCCCGGCACGTAGGCTGACTGACGTGAAGGACTACAGCGACACCGCCACGCACCGTGGGCGGACGACCGGGACCGCGTCCCGGACCGCCGGTGACGAGCAGGAGGTGACGGCGTGACCGAGTTCGACGGGCTGCCGGTGCTGCGGTCCCCGGTCGCCATCTGCGCCTTCGAGGGGTGGAACGACGCGGCGGACGCGTCCACCGCGGCGGTCGAGCACCTGGAACAGGTGTGGGAGGCCCGGCCCGTCACCGAGCTCGACCCGGAGGACTTCTACGACTTCCAGGTCAGCCGGCCCACCATCGCCATGTCCGACGGTGCCACCCGCCGGGTGGAGTGGCCGACCACCCGGTTCACGGTCGCCAGCCCCGCCGGCACCGAGCGGGACGTGGTGCTGATCCGCGGCATCGAGCCGAGCATGCGGTGGCGGACCTTCTGCGAGCAGGTGCTGGAGATCTGCCACAGCCTGGAGGTCGAGCGGGTGGTGCTGCTCGGTGCCCTGCTGGCCGACGTGCCGTACACCCGGCCGCTGCCGATCAGCGGCAGCGCCTCCGACGCCGACGCCGCGCGCCGCTACCAGCTCACCCCGACCCGCTACGACGGGCCGACCGGGATCGTCGGCGTGCTGCACGACGCCTGCACCCGCGCCGAGGTCGACGCCGTCTCGTTCTGGGTCCACGTGCCGCACTACGCCAACAATCCGCCCTGCCCGAAGGCCACCCTCGCCCTGCTGCACCGGGTCGAGGAGGTGCTCGACCTGCCGGTGCCCATGGCCGACCTGGCCGAGGAGGCCGCCGAGTGGGAGCAGCGGGTCCGCAGCGCCGCCGAGCAGGACGCCGAGCTGGGCGAGTACGTCCGCGAGTTGGAGGAACGCGTCGGTGACGCGGGCATCACCCCGTTGACCGGGGACGAGATCGCCCAGGAGTTCGAGAAGTACCTGCGCCGCCGGGGCGGATCCGCCGGCCCCACCGCCGGTTCCTGGTAACCCTCCCCCGCCGCAGCCTTCGGCCCGCCCCGGACACTCGACGTGTCCGGGGCGGGCCTTTGTCCGCAGCCGGGTCACGCCGTGTCGGGGTGGCGGCGTCACCCCGCGTACGGCATCCTAGGAACCTAGCTAAAACGAGGAGGCGGGGGATGCAGATCAACCCGGGGGCGGCCGAGTTCCCGCACCGGCAGATCGCGGCGCAGCTCAAGACCCAGATCCGACGCGGCGACTGGGCACCGGGCGAGCGGCTGCCGTCCATCCCGGCCATCGCCGAGATGTTCGGCGTCGCCAAGCAGACCGTGCAACGCGCCGTCGACCAGCTGCGGGTCGAAGGTGTCCTGATCACCAAACCCGGTTCCGGTACGTACGTCCGAGGCACCCGGCGGCGACTCAACCGGCTCTCCCGGGGCCGCTACGGCGGTTTCCGCGGCTACCACACCGACCTGGCCGCCCGCTATCGCCAGCAGCTCGTCTCCGTCGGCCGCTCCCCCGCGCCGCCCGAGGTGGCCGACGCGTTCGGCGTACCCGACGGCACCGAACTGCTCTGCCGCCGCCACCTCGTCCGCACCGAGGACTCACCGGTCGAGGTGGGCGCCTCCTGGTTCCTGCCCGCCGACACCGCCGGCACCACCCTGGAACGGGCCGAGGCGTTCGGCCGCCCGCTCTACCAGGAGGCCGAGGAGGCCACCGGTCGGCGGTACGCGACCGCCACCGACACCATCACCGCCCGCCAGCCCAGCCGCGAGGAGTCGGAGACCCTCCAGATTCGACCGGACACCCCCGTGCTGCACCTGCTGCACGTGGCGTACGACCCGCAGCGCCGCCCCATCGAGGTCGCCCAGGCCACCTGGCCCGGCCCGGTCACCACCCTCACCGAGGAGTACCAGATCCCCGCCCCCGCCGCCGAGCCCGACCCCGACCCCGGCCTCGTCCTCGGCTGACTGGCTCCCACCACCCCACGCCCGTCACCTACGGGAACCCCGCCCTGAACGGGGGAACAGGAAGCAGCAACATCAGCGATGTCGTCCCCTCACGGGCACGCGAGACAGCAACATCGGGGAAGTTGCTGTCTCAAGTCGTCCGGCAGGGCGCGCACGCCAACAAGATCGCGGACGTTGTCCTGCGGCGTCCGAGGCAGCAACATCAGCGACGTTGTCCCCTCACGCGCACGCGAGACAGCAACATCGGGGAAGTTGCTGTCTCAAGGCGTCCGGCAGGGCGCGCACGCCAACAAGATCGCGGACGTTGTCCTGCGGCGTCCGAGGCAGCAACATCAGCGACGTTGTCCCCTCACGCGCACGCGAGACAGCAACATCGGGGATGTTGTCCGCTCGGGCCGGTAGGGGGCATGGCGCGGGAGGGGGCATGGGCGGGAGGAGCCCGGCGCGGAGGGGCCCGGCGTCGGGGAACTTGCCGGATCTGGTCAGAGGCGGATGCCGAGCAGGGCGTCGACGGTGTCGGCGAACAGGCGCGGCGCGGCCGGGTCGTCGTCGGCGCTGGCGAGGGTCCGCTCGGCCCACTCGTCGGCCAGCCGCAGGGCACCGGGCGTGTCGAGGTCGTCGGTGAGTCGTTCGCGTACGCCGGCCAGGAACGCCGCCCCGGACGGCCCGGCGGTCGCGGCGGCGGCCCGCCGCCAGCGGCCCAGCCGCTCCTCGGCGGCGGTGAGCAGGTCGTCGGTCCAGGAACGGTCGGCGCGGTAGTGCCCGGAGAGCAGGGCCAGCCGGACCGCCATCGGGTCGACCTTGTCGGCGCGCAGCCGGGACACGAACACCAGGTTGCCCCGGGACTTGGACATCTTCTCGCCGTCCAGCCCGATCATGCCGGCGTGCACGTAGTGACCGGCGAACGGTGCCGCGCCGGTCAGCCGCTCGGCGTGCGCGGCGGAGCACTCGTGGTGCGGGAACAGCAGGTCGTTGCCGCCACCCTGCACGTCGATGGTGGAGCCGAGCAGGCCCAGGGCGATCACCGCGCACTCGATGTGCCAGCCTGGCCGGCCCGGGCCGAGGTCGCCACCCGGCCAGGACGGCTCGCCGTCGCGGGCGCCGCGCCACAGCAGCGGGTCCAGCGGGTCACGCTTGCCGGCGCGGGCCGGGTCGCCGCCGCGCTCGGGGAAGATCTCCAGCATCTCGGCGCGGGAGAGGTTGGACTCGTAGCCGAAGCTCGGCGCAGCCGAGATGTCGAAGTAGACGTCGCCGGTGCCGTCGTCGAGACGGTACGCGGCACCGTCCTTGAGCAGCACCAGCACCTTCTCGGCGATGTCCGGGATCGACTCCACCGCGCCGACGTAGTGCGCGGGTGGGATGATCCGCAGCGCCTCCATGTCCTCCCGGAACAGCGCCGTCTCCCGCATCGCCAGGACCTTCCAGTCCTCCCGGTCGCGTTCGGCCCGCTCCAGCAACGGGTCGTCGATGTCGGTGACGTTCTGCACGTAACGGACCTCGTGGCCGGCGTCCCGCCACATCCGCTGCACCAGGTCAAAGGTGATCATGGTGGCGGCGTGACCGAGATGGGTGGCGTCGTACGGGGTGATGCCGCAGACGTACATGGTGGCGGTGCCGTCCGGGTCGCTCGGCTGCACGCTCGCGCGCGCCGAGTCGAACAACCGCAACGGCTCGCTCCGGCCCGGCAGCCGCGGCACCTCGTGCCCCACCCAAGACTCCATGCCCGTCAGCCTAGCCAGCCGTCGGGCGGCGTCACGCCGGCCGGCGAGTGATCAACGCGACAGGTCAGATCGGCGGCCAGGGCACCGCCGGCCAGTCCTGGGAGGGCTGCGGGAAGCGGCCGCCGCGGCACAGCCGGTCGATCCGGGCGGCCAGCTCGGCGATCTCACCGAGGGTGAGGTGCTCGGCCAGTTCCTCGCCGAGCGGGCCGGCGACCTGACGGGACAGCCGAGCGAGCATGTCGACGGCGTCGTCCGGCAGCGAGCGGCCGGCCCAGCCCCAGAGCACCGTCCGCAGCTTCTCCTCCACGTGGAAGCTCACCCCGTGGTCGACCCCGTGGATCCGGTCGTCCGGGCCGACCAGGACGTGGCCGCCCTTGCGGTCCGCGTTGTTGATCACCGCGTCCAGCACCGCGAGCCGGGCCAGGCGCGGGTCGTCGGCGTGCGCGAGGGCGTACGCGGTGCCGTCGTCGTCGCGGGCGGCCGCGATCGGGAACCAGCGGGGTGGCACCGAGTCGGCCGGCACGAACCCCACGAGCGGTTCGGCGTCGGCCGGCTCGTCGATCCACAGCTGGCAGGATCCGGTCCCGAACGGCCCGTCCCGCAGCACCGTCGGCGGCACCAGATCCCAACCGGTGGCCGCGGAGACCAGGTAGGCGGCCACCTCCCGGCCGGCCAGGGTGCCGTCCGGGAAGTCCCACAGCGGTCGCTCACCGCGCACCGGCTTGTACACGCACCGGGCCGACATCCCGTCCAGGGTCAGCACGCCCCGCAGGGTGGTGTTCGACGCGTCGACCAGTCGCCCCTCCACGGTCAGCTCACCGTCCCGCAGCAGGCGCAGCGCGGCACCCCCGTCCTGTCGGGGAGCCACGCCGGAGGAGGTCACCGGTGGTAGCCGTTGTTCCGGGGGCAGAGATGGCCGGCCGGGTCGAGGGGCTGGCCGCACAGCGGGCAGGGCGGCCGGCCGGCGTTGACCACCCGCCGGGCCCGCTCGATGAACGCGCGGGTCGCCTCGGGGGTCAGCCGGACCCGCAGCCGGTCGAGGTCCTCGTCGGGCTCGACGTCGTCGGGCTCGTCCTCCGCCTCCGCCTCGCCAAGCTCGATCTCGGTCTCCGCCTCGCCGACCGCGATCGCCTCGATCACCACGGTCGCGGTGTCCGCGTCGAAGGCCAGGCCCAACGTGCCGACCCGGAACTCCTCGTCGACCGGTGTCTCCAACGGATCGTTGTCACCGACCGGGACGGTGGCCTCGGGCAGTTCCACACCGAACCGCCGCTGGGCCTCGGTGAGCAGTTCCTCCAACTTCTCGGCGAGCAGGGAGACCTGGACCTTCTCCAGCGCGACGCTGACCAGCCGGCCACCGCCGCGCGCCTGGAGGAAGAACGTACGCTCCCCCGGCGGCCCGACGGTCCCGGCGACGAACCGCTCCGGCGGCTCGAAGGCGTGCACCTGGTGGGTCATACCCACGACCCTATCCGGCGGCCCCACGCAGCGCGCACCCCACCGACCCGAATCGCGACGCGCCCGAACGTGCCGGGGCGCGGCGCCGGGCGGCTCACCGGGACACCCCCGCGCCACCGCCGACCGCGGCGTCCGAGTCCGTCGGCCGGCGGGCCCGCCGACGCCGCTTGCCGGGCGGCGGTACCAGACCGGCCAGGTCACCACCGACGTCGTTGAGGCGTACCAGGAACGGCCGCAGGGGGGTGTAGCGGATCGCGGTCACCGACGCCGGGTCCACCACGATCCGCTGGAAAAGATCCAGGTGTACGCCGAGCGCGTCGGCGACGATGGCCTTGATCACATCACCGTGGCTGCACGCCAGCCAGACCGCCTCGGGGCCGTGCTCGGCGGTCAGGCGGGCGTCCCAGGCGCGTACCGCCGCGACCGCGCGGGTCGCCATCTGCGCCATCGCCTCGCCCTCGGGGAAGACCACAGCGCTGGGATGCTGCTGCACCATCGGCCAGAGCGGCTCCTTGGCCAGCTTCTTCAGCGGCTGGCCCTCCCAGCTGCCGTACCCGCACTCGATCAGACCGTCGTCCACCACCGGCGACGCCGCGGGCAGCGCCAGCTGCAGGGTCTGCCGGCAGCGGATCAGCGGGCTGGTCACCACGGCCGTCAGCGGCACCTGCCGCAACCGTTCGCCCACCGCGGTGGCTTGGGCGCGGCCGGTCTCGTCCAGCTCGACGGGCTGGCGACCGGCGAGGCCGCCGTCGGCGTTCGCGGTGGTGCGTCCGTGCCGCAGGAGCAGAAGTGTCGCCACCCGCACCACCCTAGGCCCTCACCCCACACCGCTCAGGGCGGTACGGAACTCCCAGACGGGACAGCTGACAGGCTGATCCGCCACCGGCCATGCCTCCGGCCAGGTCGAAAACCGGGCCGAGCTGACCGGGTGGGCGCGGTGTCCGGTTTCCGGGGTCGGTGGCGGGCGACCGGGCGGAATCACCGGCCGGTCGCCGGCGTTGTAACCGGTGGCTGACCAAGCAGCGCCCACCCGACCCCCGGACGTGGGCCGCCGGATGCGGGGAATGACCCGCCCCCGCCGGTCGTTGCACATGGTCCCGGCACGCGATCCACCCCCGCCCCGCGCAAATGCGGGACGCGCGCCCCGCCTTTCCCCTGATACGCCCGGCACCACGACCGGGTCGACGTCCCCGCTGTCTTCTGGCGCTCGACCGCGCCCCGGCCCCACCCGTCATCCCCCTGTCCGACGGGCGAGGCCCACCCCCGACGCGAAGGAGCCCCCGATGAACACCATGCTGCGCAAGAGCATCCTCGGCATCGCCGGACTCACCGCCGCCGCCGGACTCGCCGCCGGCCCGCTGAACCACGGCACCACCACCGGCGACGAGCTCACCCCGACCACCCCCATCGCCGCCGTCCAGGCCGACAAGCCCGACATGGGCACGCTGCTGCCGCACGGCACCCCCAGCAACCAGTCCCACGTCGAGCTGAACGACGAGCAGATCGACAACGTCAAGGC
>NZ_JBAGKI010000049.1:0-45545 GCF_036689795.1 Micromonospora palythoicola
TGCCGCTAACCTCATGATCAACGAGGCGGGGGGTGTGGGGGTGGGGTGGGGTGGGGTGGGGTGTTAGGCGGGGGTGGGGAGGGAGGGGGTGATGGCGCGGCGGGTGCGGACGGCGGCGGCCAACTCGGAGAGCACCTCGTCGGTGGTGTCCCAGCCGATGCAGGCATCGGTGACCGACTGGCCGTAAGTGAGTTCGCGGGTCGGGTCGAGATCCTGTCGACCCGGTACCAGGAAACTCTCCAGCATGATCCCGACGATGCCGCGCTGGCCGGCGGCGATCTGCCCGGCCACGTCGGCGGCGACCGCGGGCTGGTTGCGGTGGTCCTTGCCGCTGTTGGCGTGGCTGGCATCCACCACCAGGCGTTCCGGCAACCCTGCGGCGCGCAGCAGATCCAGCGCCCCGGCCACCGACTCGGCGTCGTAGTTCGGCCGGCCGCCGCCGCCCCGCAGCACCAGGTGGCCGTCCGCGTTGCCCCGGGTGTGCATGATCGCCGGCGTGCCGGAGACGTCGATGCCCGGGAAGACGTGCGGCACGCCGGCCGCCCGGATCGCGTCGACCGCGGTGGCGATGCTGCCGTCGGGACGGTTCTTCATGCCGATCGGCATGGACAGCCCGGAGGCGAGCTGGCGGTGCACCTGGCTCTCCACGGTGCGCGCCCCGATCGCCCCCCACGCGACGGTGTCCGCGATGTACTGCGGGGTGATCGGGTCGAGGAACTCGCAGCCCACCGGCAGACCGAGACGCAGCACGTCGAGCAGCAGCGCCCGGGCGCGGCGCAACCCGGTGTTGACGTCACCGGAGCCGTCCAGCCCGGGGTCGTTGATCAGCCCCTTCCAGCCCACCGTGGAACGCGGCTTCTCGAAGTACACCCGCATCACGACGAGCAGGTCCTCGTTGACCCGCTCGGCCGCCGCGCGGAGCCGGTGCGCGTAGTCGAGGGCGGCGGCGGGGTCGTGGACCGAGCACGGCCCGACCACCACCAGCAGGCGGTCGTCGGTGCGGTCGAGCACCTGGCCGACCGCCCGACGGCCAGCCAGTACGGCCGCCGTGAGGGCGTCGTCCAGGGGTAGCTCGTGCAGCAGCAGGGCCGGGGTGGTCAGCGGTACCACACGGTCGATCCGCTGGTCGATGACCCGGTGGTTCTCCGGGGTCGTCACGGTGGGCATCCTTCCGCCGACCGCACCCGGGGCCGGTGCCCGGGTCGAGCCGGCTGCTCGTACGCGAAAGGGCAGGAACGAAAGCTCCTGCCCGGCCGGCTCGAATTCGGTGACGTCAGATCATGGTGAGGTCACCGGCCGAGCCGGCTGCCTAAACCATCGATACGAGCGCGTCACGGCGGTAAGCGTACCCGACCATGCCCGAGCGCTCATCCTCCCGTCGACAAAGCCTCGCCTCGTGTTCACCGACATCGATAAAACCGCCGGTAATTTCAGCGCCACCGAACGCTGCTCCTCCGGAGGTCCCCGATGGATCGTCGTACCGTCCTGCGCGCCACCGTCGCCGGTGGCGCCGCCGCCTTCTCCGGCAGCCTCTGGGCGGGCGCCGCCGTGGCCGCACCCGCCCAGCCCGGTCCCAGCCCCTACGGCTCACTGCGCAGCGCCGACAGCAACGGCATCCAGCTGCCCACCGGATTCACCAGCCGGGTGATCGCCCGGTCCCGCCAGGCCGTTTCCGGGACGTCGTACACCTGGCACGACGCGCCCGACGGTGGCGCCTGCTTCGTCGCCGGCACGGGCTGGATCTACGTCTCGAACTCCGAGATCACCCCGGGCGGCGGTGCCTCGGCGGTGCGTTTCAACGCCGATGGCAGCATCGCCTCGGCGTACCGGATCCTCGCCAACACCAACCAGAACTGTGCCGGTGGGGCCACGCCGTGGGGCACCTGGCTCTCCTGCGAGGAGGTCAACCGCGGGTTCGTCTACGAGACCTATCCGCAGGGCGGCACCGCCGCGGTGCAGCGGCCGGCGATGGGACGGTTCAAGCACGAGGCCGCCGCCTGCGACCCGGACCGTCGGGTGATCTACCTGACCGAGGACGAGAGCAACGGCTGCTTCTACCGGTTCCGGCCGAACAGTTGGGGCAACCTCTCGTCCGGGACGCTTGAGGTACTGGTCGCGGGGTCCGCCACCAGCGGCCCGGTGACCTGGGCACGGGTACCGGACCCGGACGGGTCGCCGACGGTGACCCGCAGCCAGGTCTCCGGCGCCAAGCGGTTCAACGGTGGCGAGGGCTGCTGGTACGACGACGGCACCTGCTGGTTCACCACCAAGGGCGACAACCGGGTGTGGGCGTACGACGCGGTCAACCAACGCATCGACCTGGCGTACGACGACTCGCTGGTCTCCGGCACCGCACCGCTGACCGGGGTGGACAACATCACCGGCACCGGCTCGGGTGACCTCTACGTGGCCGAGGACGGCGGCAACATGGAGATCAACATCATCACACCGGCCGGGGTGGTCGCCCCGTTCCTGCGCATCACCGGTCAATCCTCCTCGGAGATCTGCGGGCCGGCCTTCTCACCGGACGGCACCCGGCTGTACTTCTCGTCCCAGCGCGGCACCTCCGGCTCCTCGTCCGGCGGCATCACCTACGAGGTGCGTGGCCCGTTCCGCTGACCCGGGTCTCGGAACGATCGGAAGGGCCCCTTGTCCGGCGCCAGGCGTCAGGAAGGGGCCCTTCCCCGGCGGAGTGGGGAAGACGGGGGCGGGGTATGAGGAGCGCCATGACTGACGAGCCAAGCGACCAGGAGCGGGTGGAGTCCCGCGCCCACCTGCTACCGGAGGAGGCGGCCGCCGGCAGCGACGACGCGCAGGCCCAGGCCGACGCGATCCTCACCGAGTCCGACGCCCGGGAGGCCGACCAGAACGCCGCCCCCGACACGGTGTTGGAGCGGCGCACCTCGGATCAGACCGTCAACCCGGTGGAACCGCCGGACTGAGCGGTGGCGCCACGCCCTCGGCGGGATCCTCGGTAGGTGTGCTGGCGCAGCCAGGCCAGCGGCCCGGCCAGGCGCAGCTCCTCCGGGAGGTTACCGACTGGGTCGAAGGCCAGCCCGGCGTCCTTTCGCGCGCTGAGCTGATCGCCGATCGTGACCTGCCCGAACGGCCGCCACGGTCCGGCGGCCGAGGCGACGGCGAGGACCAGGCTCGGCCGGCCGGCCGCCACCGCGGTGGACAGGCCGGCCAGGTCCCGGCCCAGGTCGGGTGACTCCGGGTCGGCCAGCGCGGCCAGCCAGAGCCGCCGCCGACCGGTGCGGTACGACATGACCGAGCTGTACGTGCCGGTGAACCGGCGTCGCGGCAGCGGCAGATGCCGCAGCACCGGTGCCGTGGCGCTGGAGCTGACCAGGAGATCGAACGGCCGTCCGGTCGCCCGGTGGATCCGCACGGCCAGGCCGAGCACGTCGGGCCAGGTGCCCGGGGTGGGCGTCCCCTTGGAGAGCCGGACGGTGGCCGGATACTGTCCGGGCCGGTCGAGCAGCCGGACACCGGTCGGCCGGCCGGCCGTACCCCAGACGAGCACCGCACCGGCGAAGGACCGGCCGGCCGGGTGCAGCGTCCGGCCCCGGCGCAGCCGGGCCACGGCCCGTGCCGCTCGTTCGGTGAGGACGGCGGGCGGCGGCCAGGAGATCGTCGGCATGTCTTCCGCATACCCAGGGCCCCACCGTCGATGCCGCCGTCCGCTCCTCGGACCCGTGCGTCGACGCGGCTCGCCGGTGGGGCGTCCCGGGGCCTGCCGGGGCGGAAGATCGGATAGCGTCGGTGCCATGCCCGACAGCGGTTACCCCTGGCCGATCTCGACGACCCGACTGGACAACGGCCTGCGCGTGGTGGTCAGCGAGGATCGCACCGCCCCGGCGGTCGCGGTCAACCTCTGGTACGACGTGGGTTCCCGGCACGAGCCGGCCGGACAGACCGGCTTCGCCCACCTTTTCGAGCACCTGATGTTCGAGGGCTCGACGCACGTGGCGAAGACCGAGCACATGAAGCTGGTCCAGGGGGCCGGGGGTTCGCTCAACGCCACCACCAACCCGGACCGCACCAACTACTTCGAGACGGTTCCGGCGGAACACCTCGAGTTGGCGCTCTGGCTGGAGGCCGACCGGATGGGCGGGTTGGTGCCGGCACTGACCCAGGAGACGCTCGACAACCAGCGGGACGTGGTCAAGAACGAGCGGCGGCAACGCTACGAGAACGTGCCGTACGGCGACGCCTGGCTGCGGCTGCTGCCGCTGCTCTACCCGCCAGGCCATCCGTACCACCACGCCACCATCGGCTCGATGGCCGATCTGAACGCCGCCGACCTGGCCACCTTCCAGGCGTTCCACCGGACCTACTACGCGCCGAACAACGCCGTGCTCAGCGTGGTCGGCGACACCACGGTGGACGAGGTCGTCGCGCTGGCCGAGAAGTACTTCGGCGGCATCCCGCCCCGGCCGGAGATCCCGGCGGCACCCGACGGCCGGGTCGTGCCGGCCACCGGAGTCCCCGCGGTGGAGACGGTGGTCACCGAGGTGCCGGCGCCGCGCGTGTACGTGGCGCACCGCACCCACCCGTTCGGCAGCCCCGGATACGACGTGGTGACCGTGCTGGCCACCGTGCTCGGCAGCGGTCGGGGCAGCCGGCTCTACCAGCGCCTCGCCGATGGTGAGCGGATCGCCCAGCCCGATCTGGTCGGTGCGTACGGGGTGGATCTGGCACACGCACCGGCACCGCTGATCGCCACCGCCACCGCCCGTCCCGGGGTGAGCGGTGAGCGGTTGGCCGCCGGGCTCGCCGAGGTGGTCGACGAGCTGGCGACCGTGCCGGTCACCGCCGCCGAGCTGGACCGGGCGAAGGCGTTGCTGACCACCGCGTGGTGGCGGCAGATGTCCACGGTGGACGGCCGGGCGGACGCGCTGAGCCGGTACGCCACCCAGTTCGGCGACCCGGCCACGGTGGCCGAGCGGCTACCGGCCTGGCTCGCGGTGACCGCCGAGCAGATCGCCGAGGTGGCCGCCGAGGTGCTCGGCGCCGACGACCGGGTGACCCTCACCTACCTACCGCAGGACAAGCAGTGAGCGCCAGCAGCGGGCGGTGCCGCCCGGCGGAGTGCTGTGGGTGGGCATCCGTGAACCCCGCAGCCGCGAACGAAAGGATCACCCGGTGACCCTGATCGCTGATCGTCCCGGTCCGGGTACGGCCCGCCCGTACCGTTTTCCCCAGGTGGTCCGCCGCTCCGTCGCCGGTGGCGACGTCGTCGCCGCGCACCTGCCCGGGCAGAACCTCGCCGTGGCGATGCTGCTGCTCGACGCGGGCGCCGGTCGGGAACCGGTGGGCCGCGAGGGGCTCGGCGGGGTGCTGGCCAAGGCGCTGGAGGAAGGCACCACCCAGCGTGACGCCACCGCGTACGCGCTGGCGATCGAGGCGCTCGGCACCGAGTTGGTGACCGGGCTGGACTGGGACACCTTCCAGGCGAGCGTGCAGGTGCCGGTGGGTCGGCTGGGCGCGGCGGTGGAACTGCTCGCCGAGGCGGTGCGTACCCCGAGGCTGGACCCGGACGACGTGCGGCGGGTCCGCGACGACGAGGTGACCGCGCTGCGGATGGACTGGGCCAACCCGGGGCCACGGGCCGACGCGGCGTTGCGTGCCGACCTGTTCGGGGCCGGCAACCGTTGGGGCCGTCCGATGTACGGCGACCCCGACTCGGTGGCGGGCCTGGACGTGGAGGACGTGACCGTCTTCCACTCGGAGTGGTTCATCCGTCCGGGCACCCTCGTCGTCGCCGGTGACCTGGACCGGCTCGACCTGGACGCCCTCGCCGCCACGGCGTTCACCGGCACCGGCGGTGGGCCGGTGGACCGGGGGACGCCGATCGAGGTGCCGGTGCGTCCCGAGCGGCGGATCATCCTCGTCGATCGGCCCGGATCGGTGCAGTCCACACTGCGGCTCGGTCATCCCGGACCGCACCGGGCACACCCGGACCACGTGCCGATCGCGCTCGCCGGCACGGTGCTCGGCGGGGCGTTCACCTCCCGGCTCAACCACCTCATTCGGGAGGTCCGTGGCTACACGTACGGCATCCGGGGTGACTTCGCCTCGTCCCGCCGGTACGGCCGGTTCGCGGTCAGTTCGAACGTGCAGACCGCCGTCACCGCACCGGCGCTGGTCGAGGCGGTCGGCGAGATCGCCCGTACCCAGGCCGGTGGGGTGACCGAGGACGAGCTGGCGGTGGCCCGGTCCTGGCGGGCGGGCCAGCTCTCGGTCGAGTTGCAGAGCCCGCGGGCGATCGCCGGGGCGCTCAGCACGCTCGTGGTGCACGATCTGCCGGACGACTACCACGCCCGGCTGCGGGAGGAACTGCTCGGCGCCCAGGTGGACCAGGTCTCGGCGGCCGCCGCCACGCACCTGCGTCCGGAGTCGCTGACCCTGGTGGTCGAGGGCGACGCCGCGGTGATCAGGGACGAGCTGCTGGCCACCGGTCTCGGCGAGCTGACCGACCACCCGTCCGGGACGTGATCGACCGCCCGCTGGGCCAAAGTGTGACGTCGGTCGCGGCGAGGGTGGCCGGGCTGAGATGCTGCGGTCGGTGAGGGCGGCGCGACGATGTTCTTGCGGCGGAACCGGCCGGCGAGGGGCGACTCTCCCGGTCCGGTCCGGCCCGGTCCGGCCGCCGGAATCCCCGCCGGTGGGAAAGCGTTCCCGATCCGGGCACCGGGCTGGGTAGCCTCGCGGGCATGAGGATCGGCATTGTGGGTGCCACCGGCCAGGTCGGTGGCGTGATGCGGCAGGTGCTGGCGGAGCGGAACTTCCCGGCGGAGCAGCTGCGGCTGTTCGCCTCGGCGCGCTCGGCCGGGCGGACGCTCGCGTGGCGCGGCGAGGAGATCACGGTCGAGGACGCCGCCACCGCGGACTACTCGGGGCTGGACATCGTGCTCTTCTCGGCCGGCAAGGGTTCCGCCAAGGAGCTGGCGCCACGGGTCGCCGCGGCCGGTGCGGTCGTCATCGACAACTCCTCGGCGTTCCGGATGGACCCCGAGGTGCCGTTGGTCGTCGCCGAGGTCAACCCACACGCCGCCGCCGTCCGGCCCAAGGGCATCATCGCCAACCCGAACTGCACCACCATGGCCGCGATGCCGGTGCTGCGCCCGCTGCACGCCGAGGCGGAACTGGTCGCCCTGGTCGTCGCCACCTATCAGGCGGTTTCCGGCGCCGGCCTGGCCGGCGTCGCCGAACTTGACGAGCAGGTCCGCAAGGTCGCCGAGACCGCCACCGGGCTCACCTTCGACGGCGGCGCGGTGGAGTTCCCCGCACCCCGCTCGTTCGCCCAGCCGATCGCCTTCAACGTGCTGCCGCTGGCCGGCTCGATCGTCGACGACGGGTCGGCGGAGACCGACGAGGAGCAGAAGCTCCGCAACGAGAGCCGCAAGATCCTGGAGATCCCCGACCTGAAGGTCTCCGGCACCTGCGTGCGGGTTCCGGTGTTCACCGGTCACTCGCTTCAGCTCAACGCCCGGTTCGCCCGGCCGATCAGCCCGCAGCGGGCGTACGAGCTGCTCGCCGACGCACCGGGGGTCGCCCTCTCCGACGTGCCGACCCCGTTGCAGGCGGCCGGCCAGGACCCGACGTTCGTCGGCCGGATCCGGGTCGACGAGACCGTCGAGCACGGTCTGGCGCTCTTCTGCTCCGGCGACAACCTGCGCAAGGGCGCCGCCCTCAACGCCGTGCAGCTGGCCGAGCTGGTCGCCGCCGAGGGCTGAACGATTGTCCGACCGATCGGAGCAGACCGTGACCGACGAGCACGTCCGGAACGCCCTCAGCGACCTCATCGCGGGTCGGTCGCTGGGGGTGCTGGCGACCATCAGACGCGACGGGCGGCCACAGCTGTCGAATGTGGTCTACGCCTATGACCGCACGAACGGGCTGATCCGGGTGTCGGTCACCGACGGGCGGGCGAAGACCGCCAACCTGCGCCGCGACCCCCGGGCCAGCTTCCACGTGGCCAGCGACGACGGCTGGTCGTACGCGGTGGCGGAGGTGCGGGCCGAGCTGACCCCGGTCGCGGCGGAGCCCGGCGACGACACCGTCGCCGAGCTGGTCGATCTCTACCGGGCGGTACAGGGGGAACATCCGGACTGGGACGACTACCGCCGGGCCATGGTGGCCGAGAGGCGGCTGGTGCTGCGGCTGCGCGTGGAGCGCCTGTACGGCATCCCGCCGCGCGGCTGACCGGTCACGTTACTGCCCGCGGCGGTCGGGTAGACCCCTGGTTGCCCGACACCCAGAGGGAGGCGCCATGACAACGGTCGGAGAGTTCATGACGACCCGGTTGGTGACCATGGACGGCAACGCCACGCTCGTCGCGGCGGCCCAGGAGATGCGTGACTCCGCCATCGGTGACGTGGTGGTGACCGACGGCGACAACGTGGTCGGCATCGTCACGGACCGGGACATCACGGTCCGAGGCGTGGCGGAGAGCATGGATCCGGACACCACTCGGCTGAACCAGATCACCACCAAGGACGTGGTGACGGTGAGTCAGTACGACGACGCCGTCGCCGCCGCCGACCTGATGCGGACGTACGCCGTGCGGCGGTTGCCCGTGCTGGAGGACGGCCGACTGATCGGCCTGGTGTCCATGGGCGATCTGGCGGTCGAGCGGGAGCCCCAGTCGGTGCTGGCCGACATCAGCGCGGACGACCCCAACAACTGATCCTTCCGCCGAACGGAGCCGGTTCCCGAGCTGTCGGGAGCCGGCTTCGTGCCGTCCGGCGCCACGGGTCCCGCGGTCCTGCTTCCACCGCAGCACGTGCCGCTCGGGTCTCACCCCAAGCGGGTGAGGTTGAGCCCGCGGGCCTCGGGGACCCCTCCTGCGGGACATGAGCGACTGGGAGGAGGGGCCCGATGGCGGACGCGACCACGCGGTTTTTCGAGGACCTCGACCAACAGGGGTACGAGCCTCTGCTGGCGAAGACCTCCGGAGCCCTGCGCTTCGACCTGCACGAGGGGCCGCAGACCACGCACTGGCTGGTGCGGATCGACCGGGGAAACATCCAGGTCAGCCGGCAGGACATGGAGGCCGACACGGTGGTCGGTACCAGCCCCGCGCTGTTCGAGGAACTGGTCACCGGCCGGGAGAACGGGCTGGCGGCGCTGCTGCGGGGGGACATGACGGTCACCGGTGACGCCCGCCTGGTGGTGCAGGTCGACCGGATCTTCCCCGGGTCGCCGTACGCCAGGGGACCGCAGCGCTACCGGAAGGGGGTGCAGTGATGGCACCCAGCCACACCGTACGGATCCTGGACGGCAACAACTTCGTCGTCAGCGAGGCCACCGGGGACATCGAGGCGACACCGACGGAGCCGACGGGACTGTTCTCCATCGACACCCGCTTCCTCTCCAGATGGGTGCTCACGGTCAACGGTGAGCGACTGAACGCCCTCTCCTACGACGACCTCCAGTACTACGAGTCGCGCTTCTTCCTGGTGCCCGGGCTGGCCACCCACTATGTGGACGCGAAGCTGTCGATCATCCGGGAGCGGGCGGTCGGTGGGAGCTTCCGGGAGGACATCACCATCCTCAACCATGACGAGAAGGCGGTCGACCTGGAGATCCGGATGGACGCCGGTTGCGACTTCGCCGACCTGTTCGAGGTCAAGGACGAGATCCTCAACAAGAAGGGTGAGATCTACTCCGAGGCCGAGCCGGACCGGCTGCGCCTGGGCTACCGGCGGGGCAACTTCAAGCGCGAGACCATCATCTCGTCCTCCGTGCCGGCCCGGTACGACCGCAACGGCTTCGCGTTCTCCATCCACCTGGAACCGAACGAGCAGTGGGACACCCGCATCGACGTGCAGACCCTGGCGGTCGGCCCGGGCGGTCGGGACCTGCGTCTCGGGTTGCAGGCGCACGGCACCGAGCGGCTCGCCCTGCAGCACGACCTGGAGGAGTGGATCGCCAAGGCGCCGACGGTGAACAGCGAGCACGACAGTCTGTCCGCGACATACCGCAAGTGCATCGTCGACCTGGCCGCTTTGCGTTTCTCGCCGCTGTCGCTGGGTGGTCAGACCCTGCCCGCCGCCGGTCTGCCGTGGTTCATGACCATGTTCGGCCGGGACAGCATCCTGACCTGTCTGCAGACGCTGCCGTTCACGCCGCAGCTGAGCGCGACCACGCTGCGGATCCTCGCGGCCCTGCAGGGCACCCGGTTCGACGACTTCCGGGAAGAGGACCCCGGCCGGATCCTGCACGAGATGCGGTACGGCGAGAGCGCCGCGTTCGAGGAGCAACCGCACTCGCCGTACTACGGTTCGGTCGACTCGACGCCGCTGTTCGTGGTGCTGCTCGACGAGTACGAGCAGTGGAGCGGCGACGGCGCGTTGGTCAAGGAGTTGGAGCAGGAGTGCCGCCGGGCCTTCAAGTGGATCGACGACTACGCCGATCTGGTCGGCAACGGCTACATCTGGTACGAGCGGCGGAACACCGACACCGGCCTGGAGAACCAGTGCTGGAAGGACTCCTGGGACTCCATCTCCTACCGCGACGGCACGCTGCCGCCGTTCCCCCGGGCCACCTGCGAGGTGCAGGGGTACGCGTACGACGCGAAGATGCGCGGCGCGCGGCTGGCGCGTGAGTTCTGGGACGACCCGGCGTTCGCCGAGCAGTTGGAGCGGGAGGCCGCGGCGCTGAAGGAGCGGTTCAACCGCGACTGGTGGGTCGAGGACGGCGGCTACTACGCGCTCGCGCTCGATCCCGACGGACGACAGTGCGACGTGCTCAGCTCCAACATCGGCCACCTGCTCTGGAGCGGGATCGTCGACGACGACCGGGCCGAGCAGATCGCACACCACCTGGTCGGGGCACGGCTGTGGACCGGCTGGGGAGTGCGGACCCTGGCCGAGGGCGAGGTGCGTTACAACCCGATCGGCTATCACAACGGCACCGTCTGGCCCTTCGACACCTCGTTCTGCGCCTGGGGTCTGCGCCGGTACGGCTTCGCCGAGGAGGCCGCCATGATCGCCAACGGCATCCTGGACGCCGCCCGGTACTTCGACGGACGGTTGCCCGAGGCGTTCGGCGGCTACCCGCGTGAGCAGACGAAGTTCCCGGTGGAGTACCCGACGGCGTGCAGTCCGCAGGCGTGGTCGACGGGGGCCCCGCTGCTGTTGCTGCGGACGATGCTCGGCCTGGAGCCGCACGAGGGGCACCTGGCGGTCGAGCCGCGGCTGCCGGTCGGCATGGGCCGGATCGAGGTGCTGGACATCCCCGGCCGCTGGGGCCGGGTGGACGCCTTCGCCCGGGGCCGGGTGGACCTGCACTCGCTCGCCGGATGACCGGCGTGGCCGGGTCGCCCTACCGGGCGACGGGTGACCCGGCCACGCTCCCGCAGATCACGGCGACCACCGTCCCTACCGGTGCGTAACCTACTCGGGGTAAAGTTCCGGAATGCCGGAACTCGTGTACCCGCCCGTTATCGCCGCCGCCAAGACGATGTTCCGGGTCCTCGACCTCAGGCTCACCGTCGAGGGCGACCACCACGTTCCCCGTACCGGCGGGGCGGTGCTGGCCAGCAACCACGTCAGCTACCTGGATTTCATCTTCTGCGGACTTGGTGCCCTCGAGTCACGTCGACTCGTCCGGTTCATGGCCAAGGACTCGGTGTTCCGGCACCGGGTCTCCGGGCCGTTGATGCGCGGCATGCGGCACATCCCGGTGGACCGGCGCGCCGGGGCCGACTCGTACGCCGCCGCGGTCGCCGCGCTGCGCTCGGGTGAGGTGGTCGGCGTGTTTCCCGAGGCGACGATCAGCCGCTCGTTCACCGTCAAGGAGCTCAAGAGCGGAGCCACCCGGATGGCCCGCGAGGCGCAGGTACCGGTGCTGCCGGTCGCGCTCTGGGGCACTCAGCGGCTGTGGACGAAGGGACGTCCGCGTACGCTGACCCGCCGGCACACGCCGATCACCATCCTGGTCGGCGAGCCGATGGATCCGTCCGGGTACCCGGACCCCGCCACGATGACCGAGGAACTGCGTATTCGGCTGAGCGCGCTTGTCGACCGGGCGCAGCGGGAGTACCCGGACCAGCCGGCCGCACCGGCGGACCGGTGGTGGTTGCCGGCGCACCTCGGCGGCAGCGCGCCGACCCCGCAGGAGGCGGCGGCGCTCGACGCCGACGACCGGCGTCCCACGACCCGCTGAACAGGTCGAGTCCGCGGGGTGCCGGCGGCCTACCGCTGGCCGGATGCCGCGTCGTACGGCTGCGCGTCGGCGTGCCTCGGCCGGTAGTAGTCCTCGCGGGAGTGGAACTCCACCGGCAGGGCACCGGGCAGCAGCACCCGGCCCGTGCCGCTGAGCGACGTGGTCCGGGCCAGCCGGGCCAGCGCGTCCCGTTCCGGCGGGGACAGGTCCACCAGCTCCGGCCGGACCAGCCGGAACGTGGCGATCGCGTGGCGCAGCTGCCGGGCGAGTTCACCGATCCGGTCGGCGGGACCGACCAGGGCGAGCGCCGGCTGCCGGATCGTCCGCAGCGCGTCACAGACCACCAGCAACGTCGCCGGGTTGCCGTCGGCGGCGGGCACAAACTCCAGCCGGGACGGCCACTGCCAGCGGATCTGCCCGCTGACCAGTGCGGGCAGGCGGGCTGTCCCGCGGTGCCTGGCGCCCAGGTCGGTGCGCTGCCGGTCCCCACCGACGTACGTCAGCCGGTGGTCGGTGACGGTGAGCGCCACCGGGGTGGGCAACGACCAGGCGCGGTAGGCGTCGCTGGGACCGAGTAGGTAACCCGCCACGTCCACCCGGTGGCGATCGAGCACGTGCTCGCCGCCGTCCGGGACCAGCTCGTGCCGCCGGTCGAGCAGCGGGCCGGTACCGTCGACCACCGCGTCGAACCGATGCGGCGCGATGAAGAACGGGGACGCGTCATCGTGCATCGTCGGAACCTCCGGTGCGGACGGCTGCTACTCATGAGCCTCGCCGAGACGTCCGCCGCTGTCATGACGCCCGTTAGGGGGTCGGCCGATCGGTCGACGCCCGCGACCGGTAGATACCAATTTCCTCCGGTCGGACGAGTCCGTCCTCGATCGCCCGGGCGAGCAGCGCCGCCTTGGTGGCAGCCGGGCGGCCGGCGCGCGTGTATTTGATCCGCGCCCGGTCGACGTACTGCTTCACGGTGTGCTCGCTGATCCGCATCCGCCGGGCCACCGACGCCTTCGACATCGACTGGAACCACAACAGCAGTGCCTCACGTTCCTTGTCGGACAGCACCGGCCGGTCCGGTCGCGGATCGCCGACCATCGCGCCGGCCAGCGCCGGCGCGACGTACGACCGGTCGCTCGCCGCGTCCAGCACGGTCGCCACACAGTGTTCCCGTCCCTCGTGCTTGGCGAGGAACGCCACCGCACCGGCGTCCAACGCGGCCAGCATCGTCGCCGGGTCGGAGTGTTCGGAGTAGACCACCACCCGCCGTCCGGCGGAACTCAGCTCGGCGAGCTTGTCCAGCACCACCCGTCCGTGCAACCGCAGGTCGAGCAGGATCACGTCGGCCTGCGGTGCCGTTCGCAACACCTCGTCCGGATCGTCACCGGTGGCCAGCACGGTCAGCCGGGGCTCGGTGGCGAGCCAGGCGCGCACCCCGTCGATGACCACCGGGTGGTCGTCCACGATCGCCACACCGACGGGCCGTTCCGGCGTCACCGGTGCCAGCGCGTCTGCGTCCATCTGATCTTCCCGTCCCGTTCGTAGAGGTGCTCCACCTGCCCGTCGTCCTCCGCCGGATGCCCGGGGTCGTCCGGGCCCTCCCAGTCGGGTGTGACGAGGCTGACCACCACCTCGTCCGGGCTGGAGACGACGGTCAGCCGGGCCCAGTCCCGAGCGTCCGCGAGTCCGGCGGTGAGCGGATCCGCCAGGCCCCGGCGGATCCGCACCGGCAACGGTGGCGGTGCACCAATTGTGACCAGGTCGATCGGCAGGCCGTTGCGCTCGGCCAGATCGGCTGCGGCGCGCAGCTCGTGCAGCAGCGGGTGGGGCACGTCGTCGGACTCGGCGATCAGACGACGCAGCCGAGCGGCAGCGCGTACGCAGCGGCGCTGGACCTCCGGGTCGGCCGGATCGGCCTGCCCACGGGCCAACTCGGTGAGCACCTCGCTGGCGGCGCGACTGACCAGGTTCAGCCGCTCGCCCCGCTCGTGCCGGGCACGTTCGGCGGCTTCCCGTTCGGCCACCATGGCGTTCGTGGTTGCCGCCGTGGCGGCCCGCTGCCGGGACAGCGCGGCGAGCGCCGCCGCACCGGCGAAGACCGCCACCGGCAACGACGACGTGCCGTAGAGCGCCATCGTGGCCCGGGCCAGATCGGCGGCCTGCGTAGCGCCGTGCAGCGCGACGGCGGTCAGCGCGGCGGCCGCGTGCGCGGCCAGCAGCGCGAGCAGCCGGCCCACCGGCCGCCCCCAGAGCGCCACCAGGAAGAACCAGGCGAGAGTGCCCCACACCCAGTTCGCCGGACTGAACAGATGCGACCGGCCGACCGCGGCGAAGACCGCCACGTCCACGACGAGCAGCAGGCCGGCCAGCGGCGCCGCCGGCAGCGGCGTGTCGCGTAGCAGCCGGATCCCGGCGATCACGCCGAGCGCCGCCACGAGCAGCCAGCCACCCAGCACCACCGCGGGCGCGGCCAGCGCCGATCCGGCGGCCAGCACCGCGGGCAGCCCGATGGCCAGGTGCCAGACCAGCGCGATGGTGACCGCGACGATCCGGGCGCCCCGGTCGGAGATGCGGGCCACGGCGGTGGCCGCCCGGACCGCACCGATCTCGTCGGACGCCGGCCTCAGCCGCTGGGCCGGTACCGGGCCGGACCGGGTCCGCCACGGGCGGAACACCGCCCTGCCGGACCGCCGCCGAAACCCGGACTCGCTCGTACCGGGGCCGCCCGACAACCGCTCAGCCGACATCCGACCACTCCAGCCGGATCCGGGTGCCCCGACCGGGAGCGGAGTCGACGTCGGCGTGGCCGCCGATCGTCGCCATCCGACCCCGTACCGACTCGCGCAGGCCGTACCGGTGCGCCGGCACGGTGCCCGGATCGAAACCGGGACCGTCGTCGCTGACCTCGACCGTGACGGTGTCGGCGAACCGCCGCAGTCGCAGTGTCGCCCGCGCGCCGAGAGCATGATTCACCACGTTCGCCAGCGCGGCGTGTGCGCTCTCCGCGACGGCTTCCGCGACCGGTGCCGCCACCGTGCAGGGTGGTAGGTCGGCGGCTACCGGCAGGCCGGGCAGCCGGGCGAGCACCGCCCGGAGGCGCTCGTCCAGCCGGGCCGTCGCGTCGTGCGGCACGGAGCGCGCCTCCGCCAGGGCGGCGAGGGTACGCAGATCGGTGGCACACCGCTCGCGTAGCGCGGGGGAGGGCCCGCGCACCGCGCCCTGCCCGACCATGGTGAGCGTCGCCAGCACCGTGTCGTGCAGGTCGCGGTTCTGCCGTCGTTCCGCCTCCCGCGCGATCCGGGCGACCGTGGCGTTACGGGCGGCCCGCTGCGCGGCCACGAACGCGGTGTCGGCGCGGGCGATGCGTCGGCGCATCACCGCGGTCATCATCGCCGTGCAGCCGGTCTGGACCAGCAGGGTGACCGCGTGGGCCCACGCCTCGGTCGGGTTCCCGGCCGCGTGCGCACCCGTGGCGTACGCGGCGACGACCAGCAGCCCGCCCGGAATGGACAGCCGGGCCGGAGCGGTCGCCTGAGCGTTGATCACGGTGGTGCTCGCCAGCACGGCGATCCAACTCGCCTCGCCGGGCAGCACCTCTGGCGCGACCAGGACCGGTATCGCCAGGCATGCCGCGCTGGTCAGCGCCACGTCGACGGCGACGAGTGGGGTGCCGAGGCCGTTCCGCCAGGCGCGCGACGCGTACCAGAGCGACCAGGCGGTCAGCACCGCCACCGCCGGTAGCAGCAGTTCCGGACGTACCGGCGGGGTACGCACGGCGAGCGCCACCGGGAGGCAGAACAGCCCGCAGGAGAGCCGCAGCAGCGCCGGCAACCGGGTGAAGATGAACGCGAACGCGCCGGCGGCCGGGCGGTCCACCGTGGCGGGTGACGTGATCGGGTTGGGCAGGGCCGGCATCGGGAAGGCGTCCTTTGCGACAAACGACCCGATCCGGGTGCGCGCTGCGGAGATCGACGCCGGAGAATAACACACGGCAGTGGCCGTGATGACTGTAGGTGACGTCGGGATGGACGCTACGTCGCCCATCCGTCACACTCAGCCGCTGCCGTCCTCGCGGAGCCCCACACAGTCCTGCTGCCAGAAGGTGGCCGAGTAGACGAACGTGCCGGTCATCCACGGCTCGTAGCCGGAGAGCCTGGCCACCTGGAAGGCGGGGGCCGGAATGCGCAGCGACGGTCTGCGGAAGCCCAGGTCGCCGGCGGCGGCGAAGCCGAAGCGGGCGTAGAAGCGTGGGTCGCCCTCCAGGAAGACCGCCGGCACGCCCCGCTCGTCCAGCAGGCGCAGCCCGTGGGTGACCAGGGCGCCGCCGATGCCGCGTCGCTGCCGGTCCGGTGCGACCGCGAGCGGGCTGAGCACCTGCACCGGTACGAGTCGAGGCGGCGCGTCGAGCAGACCGCGGCTGAACAGCACGTGGCCCACGACCTCGTCGTCCTCCTCCGCGACCAGGCTGAGGGCCTCCGGATCGTCGTCCCGCAGCGCCCGCACGAGCGCCGCCACCACCTCGCCGTGGGCGCCGAAGGCAAGCCGGTGCAACTCGTGCACGGCATCCCGATCGGCTGTCAGTTCCTCGCGCAGGCGCATGGCGTGGACGGTACGGCCGGCGGGTTGCCCGGGCCAGCGATATCCGGCGTCGGCCGGGGCATCGTGTTAAATTTACCAACATCTATGCACAAGGGGGTGGCATGAAGATCCGACTCGCGGTCGGGGCCGTACTCACCGCCGGTCTGGTCGCCGGCAGCGTCGGCGTCGCCGGCCTGGCCGGCGCGGTCCCGAACGCCGAACGTCCAGCCGGCGCCCTCGGCGACGCGGCACCCGCGCTGCTCGCCGTCGGCGACTTCGACTTCTCCCGGCCCGAGACGGTCGCCACCGGCCTGCAGGTGCCGTGGGGGATGGATTTCCTGCCCGACGGCAGTGCCCTGGTCGCCCAACGACCCACCGGGCAGGTGGTGCGGGTTCGCCCAGGCCAGGCGCCAGAGCCCGTGGTCACCATCTCGGGTGTGACTCCGGTGAGCGAGGGCGGCCTGCTCGGGCTGGCCGTGTCGCCGACCTACGCTCAGGACGGCTGGATCTACGTCTACCTCACCACCGCGACCGACAACCGGATCGCCCGGTTCCGGCTCACCGCACCGCAGACCCAGCAACCGATCCTCACCGGGCTGAACCGGGCGGCGATCCACAACGGCGGCCGGATCGCGTTCGGACCCGACGGCATGCTCTACGTCGGCGTGGGCGACGCCGGACAGACCGCGTCGGCGCAGGACCCGCAGAGCCGCAACGGCAAGATCCTGCGCATCCGACCAGACGGCACCGTTCCGCCGGACAACCCGACCGCCGGGTCGCCGGTCTACAGCCTCGGCCACCGCCACGTGCAGGGGCTGGCCTGGGACGCCCAGGGTCGGCTGTATGCCACCGAGTTCGGTCAGAACACCTGGGACGAGATCAACCTGATCGTCGCCGGCGGCAACTACGGATGGCCCACGGTGGAGGGAAGGGCCAACGACCCCCGCTTCCGTGACCCGCTGCTCACCTGGACCCCGGCGGAGGCGTCACCGAGCGGTGCGGCGATCGCCGGGAACCGGCTCTTCGTGGCCAGCCTGCGCGGCAACCGGCTGTGGAACGTGCCGTTGAACGGGTCCGGTGGCGTCGGCACCCCCACCGCGGAACTGACCGGCAGCTACGGGCGACTGCGCACCGTCGAGTACGGTCCGGACGGTTGGCTCTGGGTCACCACTAGCAACCGGGACGGCCGGGGTACGCCGGCCGCGACAGACGACCGCATCCTGCGCTTCCCGCCCCGCGACGGCACCACGCCACCGCCGACCACGCCGCCCCCGCCGACCACGCCACCCCCTCCCACCACGCCACCGCCGACCACGCCGCCCGCCACGACGCCACCGCCGACCACCGGGCCCGCGGCCTGTGCGGTGAGCTGGACTGTCAACCAGTGGAACACCGGCTTCACCGCGGACGTCCGGGTCACCAACCGGGGTGCCGCCCTGACCGGCTGGACCGTGACCTGGTCCTTCAGCGGCAACCAGCAGGTCACCAACGCGTGGAACGCGCAGGTCACCCAGTCCGGCAGGAACGTGACCGCGCGCAACGCGGCCTGGAACGGCAGCCTGCCGACGAACGGCACGGTGAGCTTCGGCTTCCAGGCCACCTACTCCGGCACCAACGACCGCCCCACCGACTTCCAGCTCAACGGCACCCCCTGCCAGCCCAACTGACCACCGGCCTCAGACGCCGCATGCCAGACCGAGCCAATCTTGGACAGTTTCCGTTACGCGCTAACGGGAACTGTCCAAGATTGACGGTGACGCAGCCTGGCGGGCGGCCGTTCGGTCCGCGCGCCTGGGGTGCGGAAGGATGGAGGCATGCTGCGATCGCCCCGCGCGCTCCTGTTGGACTTCGGCGGTGTCCTGGCCGACGCTCCACGACAGCCACCGGCGCCACCGGAACTGGTGCGTCGGCTGTTCGACCTGATCGGCGGCACCGTGTCGGCCGAGCAGATCGCCGCCAACCTGACCGAGGGCGGCCGGGCCTACGCGCGGTGGCGCGACGACGTCGGCCGCTCGGATGATCCCGTCGAACTGCCACACGCGCAGGTGTGGGCAAACTTCGTCACCGGCACCTGGCCCGGAGCGGCCCGCACGGTGGTCGAGGAAGCGGCGACCCCGCTGGCGTACGCCTGGGCGTGGCGATCGGAATGGCAGGTCCGCCCGGGAATTCTGGAGGCGTTGCGGGCCGCGGCCGACGCGGGTCTACCGATGGCGGTGGTCAGCAACGCGCTCTGCGGGGCGGCACATCGGGACTTCCTCGCCGCTGCCGGACTGTCCGACCTGTTCGTGGCCGAGTTCTACAGCGACGAGGCCGGGCTCCGTAAGCCCAATCCCCGCCTGGCCTGGCTCGCGGCCGACGCCGTCGGCGTACCGATCGGCGACTGCTGGTTCGTCGGCGACAGCGTGCACCGCGACGTGGCCTGCGCTCGTCGGGCCGGTGCCGGCGCCGCGATCCTGATGCGCTCACCCCGCACCGACCGCGAGCCGTCCGCACCCGCCCTGCGACCGGACGCCCGGATCGAGGACGGTCACGGCCTCCTCACCCTCCTGCGGCAGCCCGGGCGCATTGCCGCAGGCTGACGGCGAGAGACGTGAGGCGCGCCCGGCAGGATTCGAACCTGCAGCCTTGGGATTAGAAGTGGCGTTCGCGCTCTGAACTCCGGTTTCCCTGGATGCCTCTAGCTGCAGCCTGGCCTGCTCTGGCCGCCTCTACTTGCTGCTCTGAGCTGCATTTCGCACCACGACTAGCTCCACGTCTTGCTCGTGCCGGCAGCCGCTAGCCTTTTTGGCGCGTCGGACCCTGCCGCTCTACGCCCCGTCACGCCTGAGGCTCGGCGGTCGGCGCGGAAGCAGAGCCGCCAGCGGGCGGGCTCAGTAGGCAAAGACGTCTGGCCATCCACCCATCTCAAGTCGCACCCGAGAGGGGATAAAAGCGACGCAGTCTTCGAACAGATCCTTGAGGCCGGCTGCGTTAAGGTCTTCGGTCAGGTCATCCAGTAGTTGGAGAAGGTACTCCACGTCTCTCGTGGCATACCCAATCTGGTCGGCGGTTAGTTCTGGCGCTAGCCAATCGGTCATTCGTTGGTCTTTGCTGATCCAGACTCCGAGTCGCCTTTGCAGGAGGCTCTGAAGCGAATGCAGCTTGTTGTCTACGTCAGGGTGAAGGAGCTTGGATGCAATCTTGGTGCAGGAGATGTTTCTCGGCGTTGCGCCCCAGTGCGTCGTTATGAATCTGAGGTCGAACATGGCGTGATGGAAGACTTTTTGTACTCGGATGTCCTCGATTAGTCGGCAGAGTTTTCGAGGAATGTTGTCTTGCAGTTGAAGGATTACAGAGCCCACCGCCGGCGCGAAGATTTGTACGGTGCCGATTTGGTGCTCAAGAGGACTGAGGCCCGAGGTCTCGATGTCGCATGCAAACCTGCCTGCTTCCGCGATCGCGCGGCAAAGCGGCTCGTCTAGATCCCTTTTTGCAAGGTAGGTCGCCACCGTCATGATCCCGTGCCTCTCGTTATCTGAGTTATTGTCGCAGCGTTCCGCTGTGCTGGTATCGCCGGCCTGCATTCGTCTCGAATTGCCCGGAGTTCGTCATACACGAATTGATACAATGAACCTCCCGATTCGCACATGATCGTGGGGAGGATTGGGGAGCGACCCTTGTTGTGCTTGTACATGGAGATGATCGCGCGGTTATCGAAGCGGTAGAACGTGTAAACGCGGTCGCCAGGCCAGAAGAAGACGTCGATTGAAGCACCACCCGCCACCCGCAGATCTTCGAAGCCTTCCTTTGTGGCCCAGATCCGTCGTCGAAGTTCGTCGGGCTCCATGTCGAACCTGTGTGAGAGTGTAGTCATCGTGAACTCATCGTCTGGATCCGCCAAGTAGACGCGAATGCGGCCGTTAGAGCGGCTGGCAACCTTGTGCAATCGGGCAAGATTCATGTTTCGCCATGTCTGTGCGTAGGCAGCGAAGATATCCAGTTTTTGGACTCCCCTGAAGCATTGCTCCCAGGCTGCATCGTCGAAAAACTGAGTACTGATCCGCCTAAGCCCGGAGGCCTCAATCTCGGTCGATATCCGCGTGTCCTCGAGAACCTCTCTGGCGAAGGCCCGCTTTCCTACTAGCTCCCACAAAGTCGAAAGCAGGGAGGATACGATAAGTAGGCCGCCGAGCTGCTCCATTAGCGTTCGTAGACCCGGATTGCTGCGCCAAAAATTGGTTTCCTCTCCGCCGAGGTAAAGGCAGAAGACTCCAACCAGAAAGACAGAGCCCGCAGCGAGCGCAAACTTCAGGGTCGTCAGTGTCCGGTACGGCTTGTCGCGTGCTTCCTTCGCCACGGGTACCTCCGGCATGGCATCAGGCTAGGTCGGGGGTGAGACAACTTACCCAGGCTGCTGCGGCGCGCGGGATAGCGACACTCCCGTTGCTGATTACCGACAGTGACTTGACAACAACGTCTGGGACGAGTCGGCCAGAGGTGGCGGTTGTCGATCGAAGAGCTGGTTGCTGTCACACCCGCAGAGCCAGATTACGAGCAAGCTGACCCAAGGCAAGGGCTCGCACGCGGTCGTTGGTGGTGCTTGGCAGAGGGCTGAACCATCTCCGCATCTCCGCAGAGGTGGCCGTGAGCTGCGGAAACAGTTGCGGAGATTGATGGCCGGTGGTGGTGGGCATCTCCGCAAACTCCGGTGGCCGCCGCAAGATCGTGCGGAGACTCGGCGGAGAGCCAGCCCGACGAACTTGCGATTTCTATCGGCGGCGAGTTCGCCTTCGGAGACGCGCGGGCCGCAGCTTGCGCCGCTGCCGCCTGGCTTGATCTCCGCAACGGTGAGCAGGCCGCGAAGTACGCCCGAGAGGCACTGCGGGTGTACGAGGTGCTGCCAGCGGCCCGCCTGCCGTACTCGCAGATCAACGGCACGCACATCGACGTGGCCGCGGCGCACCTCTACATGCGAGACAAGGACGGGGCCGCGGAGACGCTGCGTACCGTCTTGGATCTGCCGCCTCAGAAGCGCAACGTCTTCTTGACTGGTCGGCTCTCACGGATCGAGCGGCTACTCGGCGAGGCCCCATGGGACGGCGACGCGGAAGCGGGTCGGCTCGCCGAGCGCATTTCGGTGTGGCTGTCGGAACCTCAGCCCGTCCGCTCACCTGACCGTCGCCAGGAGTCCAACACCTGAGCTTCCTTCTCTCGGCTGATCCCAATCTCGGCGGCTCGATCGTGGGCGCTGACCTCGCCGCTCTCCACCATCCACTGCCAGGTGTCGCGCACCGTTTCGGCCAGCGGCCGGCACCGAAGCCCGGCGGCCTGCGCGGCGCTCGTGTCGACTCGCCACACGCCGTCGAAGGTGCGCCACAGCGGTAGCTCCGACCACTGACATACGCCGTACCTCAGCAGGCGTCATCCGGAATCCAGGTGAAGGACGGATCGGATCGAGTGACATGGGCACACTCCGTCAGCATGTCGCCGAAGGTCGCGCCGTCCACCGGGGCGCAGACGTTGAACGGGCCGGACAGGTGCTCGGTGATAGCGTGCAGCGTGAACGCGGCCAAGTCGCGTACGTCGACCGGCTGGATCGTGCGATCGGGAGAGCCTGGCGCCAGCACCTCGCCACCGGCAGCCACACGGCGTTGCCGCCAAGGCAGGCGGCCGACGTACTCACGGGGGCCGAGCACCACGCCGGGACGCAGGATCGTCGTGCGGTCTACTACGAACGCAGCGACCGCCGCTGCCTCGCTTCCGGCCTTTGGTAGCCGTACTGGGTCGGTCCGTCCTCAGTATCAGTGACGTAGTCCGGGCTGGCGTCCTGCGAGCAGTAGAGCACGTCGGAGTGCTCGCTGAGCGGCTTTGCCGGCCAGTCCTGATAGACGCTGACTGACGACATGAAGACGTAGTAGCCGGAAACGGGCGCAAGCGCACGGGCCACGGCAAGGGTGTTGGCCGGGACGTACCCAGAGGTGTCAACCACTGCATCCCAGGATCCAGCAGCAGCTAGGCGAGCGATATCTTCCGAGCGAGTGCGGTCTCCCCGAACGGGCCGCGCAGCCTCTAGGAACGGATCGGAGGTGCCCCGGTTGAACGTGGTCACCTCCCAGCCTGCGTCGATCGCGGCCTTGACGATCGCATGGCCCACGAACCAGGTCCCGCCGAGTACCAGCAAATGCATGGAACCATCATGCCGACTGAGGTGGCTCGGCAACCTGGGCGGTCGTCCGTAGCGCCTACGCGCGTCGGGCGTGGCCACCGTACCTAACAGCTGCCGCATCGACGTCCCGAGGCGGTGTCTCAGTTCAACTATTGCGGACTGCTACTAGCCTTCTGGCTCGGGATGAGCCTCTTCAATTCCTCTAGGAGTGTCGGCAGGCCATGTACGGTAGATAGATTATCGTAGTCTCTATCCAAAGCCTCTGTCGATGCGAGTGGCGGAGCGGCGCCGAAGATCCTTGATCCGAGCAGGCGGAGCATTTCCTGCTTGGAGGTGGCATCTAGGGCATCAGTGAATGCCTTTACGGTCTTGAGTTGTACGGCTGTGAGATTTGCTTCCGCCTCGGCGTTCCTGTGGTAGCTGGCTTGCCTGGCGGCATAGACTGCGAAGGCGAAAATTGGTAGAGCGATCGTTATGCGTGCAAATTCGTGGATTGTAAGTGTTGCGTCGGGGGTTCGGTTGACGGCGAACCATCCGACGATGGCGGCGGCGCTTGAGGCTGCGATTAGCAGTGAATTCCAGAGAACGTAGCGAAGTCGCTCCTGCTGGGCTCTCTCTTGGTAGAAGGATGCAACCTCGCTGTTGGCGGTTATGCCTGCCGCTTCTTGGGCATCTTCTGCGATTTGCACAACTTCACGGTGGAGTTTGCGGAATGACTCTTGTTCCTTGAGGCGTCCGAGGGCCAAATTAGCCGATTGAATCAACTCGCGCTTGAAGTCGCGTTCTCGTCGCTCCCTGCTGTTTGGGCTCGCCGCAGCCTGCCACTGGGCAAAAACGTCGCCGAGGCACCAAATAATGCTGAGCAAAGCATCTAGGACTTCAGGCTTATCTGCTGTTAGGATCTTCTGTCCTGCCGAGCTGACAGTCGTTTCGAGCGAGGCCACCATCAGCGGGAAATCTGGACTATTGCGGATCAAATCCTCTTCAATAGATATTTGGTTCGTCAACTCCTCGAAAGCGTAGAATGGTTGAATGGTTAGATCTATTAAGCTGCTTCGCTCATCCGCACTGAGATGCGGATTGTGTTTGATACCGAGGTGAACCCTGCCGAACCCGGCACCAATCGACCGCAGTTGTTCATCAAGATCATCCAGTGTGTCCACAGGCTATGTTTGCACGTTGCTTCCGCGCGTCGCCGTCTGACGCTCCGCGCTGTCCCTGCTTCCGCCGGCTGCCCTCCGGGCAGGGCTGATGGTCGCGCGTCGGCCTCGAACAACGCTTATAGCCCCCTCTGCTGCCAGCAGCGCGACTGCGCGGTGGGCGGTACCTACCGAGACCCCATGAGCCCTGGCCAGTTCGGCGGTTGCAGGCAGTCGATCTTCGGGGCGGAGTAGACCGGTCGCGATTTGCTGGCGTAGCTTGGTGTCGATTGTCTGGTAAGGGCTACTCGGCACGGCGCGCCGAGGGGGCGTCAAGGGATGTATCGGCATTCGGGCAGCCAATGTGCCAGCGGCCCGCTGGTCCGACTCCGCTAGCCAGGCTGCATAGACCCTGAGCGTCGTTGTCCCACCGCCACCATGGCCGAGTCGTCCAGCAACCGTCCGCACGTCGACACCCGCGTTGATCAGCTCATTGCCGAGTAGTGCCGAAGAGCGTGGATGTGGCTGTCGATCCCGAGTCGGGTGGCTAGCCGGCCGTACCGCTGGGTGATGGTGTCAGGCCGGTAGCCACGGCTGTTGTCCGGCTCGGGGGAGAAGACGTAGTCGGCAGGGTCGGCGTCCGCGTCGAGCTGCGCCAGGCGGTCGAGGTACCGCCCGTGCGACTCGCGCAGCACTTCGATCGTCTCCGGGTCAAGCGCCACCCGGCGCTGCTGGTGCGTCTTGGTGTCCTTCTCTCGCAGCTCGCCGTTCTCATCGAGGTAGGCACTACGGCGGAGCGTCAGCACACCGGCGGCCAGGTCGAGATGGTGCCAACGCAGCGCGCCACAGCTCGCCGCGTCGGGCGCCGGTGGTCATGGCGAGCCAGACCAGCGCGCCCCAGTCTGGATCGCGCCACGCCTCGTTGATGATGCGAGCCGCATCGGCAGGGTTCGGTGGCTGAGGGTCCGGATGCGGTGGCGCGGGCGGTTCGGCCTGGCCGGCGGGGTTGACGGCGATCCAGCGCCACCGGACGCCACGGCTGAGAGCACCACTCAGGATCCAGTGGATCTGGCGGACTGAGGAGGCGCTGAGCGGCTTGCAGACGTGCTGCCGGCATTTCGGGGTGCAGGTGTGCTCGCCCTCCATACGGTGCTTCACGTACGCCTTGCCGCCGCACCAGTCGCGGCAGCGGCGCAGGCGCGCGTAGAACGACTCCAACGTCTCGGCGTCGAGTCGGCCGACCGGCAGTTTGCCGAGCACCGGCCGTACGTTCTTGTTGATCTTGTTGACGTAGCCCATGCGGGTGGTGGCCTCGATGTCGGCCACCTCAAGCCACCGGTCTAGGAGTTGGTCGAGCGTCGCGCGGGTGCGCGGATTCCGCCGCTCGTCCACCTGGGCCAGTAACCGCGTGCGTGCCTTCTCGGCTTCCTTGGCGGCGGTGCGACCGGCGGGGATCGTCTCGGTCAGGTAGTGCCGCTTGCCGCTGATCGGGTCGACACCGGCATAGACCTTCACCCGCAGCGATCCGCTGGGGAGGGTTTCGATCTCGCCGCGCTGGCGCTTGCTGCATCCGTTCGAGGCTGCCGCGCGGCCACCGTAGCTCGTTCGCACCACGAATAGCCCCAGGCGAGACGTGCAGAGGAGGGAAGTTCCTGCGCGCCCGGCAGGATTCGAACCTGCGGCCTTGGGATTAGAAGTCCCCTGCTCTATCCGCTGAGCTACGGGCGCAACGTGGTATCGCGCGAGAAGGGTACCGCCGCCCGGCTCTCGCCCGGGGGAACGGGTGGTCAGGCCGGGTGTAGCGGTCGGGTGTCGGCGACGGTCAGGCGTCCGCGGGAGAGCGGTCCGCCGTCGGGTGATCCTCCTCGGCAGAGGGCCGGGGCCGCGGCGGGGTCGGGTGGGTTGTCGTCGGTCCGGCGCCGAGGAAAGCGTCGGCCCAGCGGCCGACCTCGGCGAAGACCTTCTCACGTACGGCGGGGCCGGAGAGCGTGAGGTCGTGCAGGCCGCCGTCGAAGCGGGACACGGTGACGTGGTGGCCGAGTCGGGGCGCCCACCGGACCATGTGTTCGACGTCGAGGACGGCGTCGGCCAGGGTCGCCGCGTCCTGCCATTTCGTGCCCCGGAACGACCGGGTCGAACAGGCGAGCAGCACCGGCACCGGGATGTCCAGTCCCGCGCGCAGCCGCCGCTGGCCGGTGCGGATGGCATCCAGCCAGCCGGCCCGGACGGGGAAACCGGCGAGTGGCTTCCAGGCCAGGTCGTACGTCCACTCGCCGCGATGGTCGGCGTGCAGGCTCTCGCCGTACACGGTGCCGAGCGAAAAGGGGAGGATGCGGTGCGGCGCCCTGCGGCCCAGGCGGGCGACGGCGGCCGCGACGGGTCGCCGTACGAACCAGGGGGCGTTGAGGTCGAAGAAGGGACTGTTGAGGAAGAGCCCGTCGACGAGCCCGGCGTCGCGGCGGGCGTTGGCCCACAGGGAGAGGATCAGGCCGCCGGTGGAGTGGCCCATGGCCAGCAGGGTCTCGTGCCCGTCCCGGTCGCGGACGAGCTGTGCGGCGGCGTCCAGCTCCGGGAAGTAGTCGGCGAGGTCACGGCAGAAGTTCGGGGTCTGGTGCGGCAGCAGGCTGCGACCGTACTTGCGCAGGTCGAGGGCGTAGAAGTCCCAGCCGCGCGCGGCGAAGAAGTCGGCCACGTGGGTCTGGAAGAAGTAGTCGACGAAGCCGTGCACGTAGAGCACGGCGCGACCGGTGGGGCGCTCGGCCCGGCGGCGGACCAGCGTCGCCACCACCGGGCCCTCGTCGTCCCGGCCCAGGTCGATGATCTCCCGCTCGTAGGGCGGGCCAAGCACGTCCGGTTCCACCTCGCCGACGGTACGCCGGCTGGCTACCGGGCGGTAGCCCCCGTCCGCCGGCACCCGGCGGACGGGGGCTGTTCGCTGGTCAGTCGCCCACGGCCTCCCGGCCGGACGGCTCCTGCGAGGTCGTGGCCCGCCCCCGGTCGGGACCGTACGGCGACACCTGGTCGACCGGCACCGAGCGGTGCTCCTTCCGGGCCGAGGAGGAACCGCCCTCGATCGGGCCGTCGCTGTCCTGGACCAGCCTGGTCTCGCCGCTGCGGCGCATCTCGGGCTGCTGCACGTTGGGCATGTCGTTCACCTCCACGGTGGCGTGGCCGGGGCCTTCGTCGCCCCGGCCGGGCGCTCACCTCTCGTCGGTCGTCGTCCCGGCACCGGCCAGCTCGTCGGTAGGCGTCGCCGGGCCGGGCGGTTCGTTGACCCGCAGGTGCTTGTTGTTGCGGGGCTCCTGCCGGGTCTTCGCGTCGTTCAACTGGCGACGCAGGTCGTCACGGACGTCGTTGAGCGCGGCGTGCAGGTCCTCCTCGGTCGAGGTGGCCACCACCCGTTGCCGACCGGCGATCCAGCACTCCAGGGTGACCTTCTGGCCCTTGGCCTCCCGGTCCTTCACCGACAGCTCCATGTCGGTGGCGTCGGCGTGGAAGCCGGCCAGGCGGGCGTCGAGCGTGGCGAACTGCTCGACGATGCGGTTCCGCTCCCGGTCGGAGAAACCCGCGCCCAGCCTGAGGCACGTGGCCACGGTGGCGGGGTTCTGCACGGCGCTCATCGCCGCACCTGCCCGGAGGGGCGGGTGGAACGGGTGACGGTCATCATCATGATCGCTGACCTTTCGTTCGACGTCGTGCTCACGCGTGCGGTTGTAGAGATCCCTACCCAGGTCGGCTCCGTCCGGAACGTGACCATTTCCGCTTCCTGTTGATCGTCGATGGTCGGTCGCCCGGGGGGCAGGGGCGATCGGCCTACCACATCGGGACCTTGATCAGGCGTTTGTCCACAGCTGGTCCGGTCGTCCACAGGTGCCGCCCGTTGGGCTGTTCGGGACGGCGGCCAGCCCGCAGGCTCGGTGGCGAGTCGACTCGTCGAAGCCAGGCCCGCGACCCTTCAAGGAGGGACGATGTTCGATACCTATATGACTATTGTCGGAAATGTTCTTACTGCGCCGGAGTGGCGCCGCACCGCCCAGAGCAACACGCTGGTGGCCAACTTCAAGGTCGCCTCGACCGCTCGACGCCTCGACCGGGACAGCGGACGCTGGGTCGACGGCAACAGCCTGCGGGTACGCGTCAACTGCTGGCGCAAGCTCGCCGAGGGAGTCGCCGCCTCGGTGATGGTCGGCGACCCGGTGGTGGTCTGCGGTCGGCTCTACACCCGGGACTGGGTCGACGACGCCGGCAACCACCGCACCCTGTACGAACTGGAGGCTGTCGCGGTCGGCCACGACCTGTCCCGGGGGCGGGGTAGGTTCCTGCGTAACCGGCCCACCCTGGCCACCAGCGCGGTCTCGGACGCCGACGCGGAGCGGCGGGTGCAGGGTGAGCCGACCGAGCCGGTTCCGGACGACGAGGCGCCCGCCCGACTCGACCACCGCCCGGTCGACGACGACTTCGAACTCGCTGACATATCCGGCTTCGGGATTGGTGCGGCCGCCGAACGTCACCCGGGACGGGACGGCGGCTTCGATCCGGGCTCGGGGGTCGGGTTCGACCCGGGCTCGACGGTCTCCGACTCGACGTCTGGCTCCCCGAAGTCGGGCGACGACCACCTGTCGTCGGAGTTCGACGACCTCGTCGACGCTGGCGAAGGCGTCGCCGACGAACTGGCTCCGGTACTCGCCGACGCCACCGAGACCGGGACCGAGTTGGCGGTGCGCCCGGAGGAATCGGGGGCGGGCGATGCCGCGACCGGGCGTGGTCGTCGAGGGCGCGGCAAGCTGCCACAGCCCGTCTGACCTGGCGCGGAAGCCGACTGGCGACGATTGGTGACCGGGCTCGCCCGACGGAGTGCGGCCCGGCCACCCGGTCCCGGTGTCGAGGTGACCGGGTTTCGGCGACGGGCCCGGTCACCCATCGGCGGAGGTGGCGCCAGCGGGTACGACCGCGGCGTAGGCGGGCTCCGCCTGCGGCGTGGGTGGGCTCCGCAGGGGGCTTGGGTGGGCTCCGCCGGGGGCGTGGGCTGCTCCGCCGGGGCCGATCCGGACGGCACCGCTCGGCTAGGCTGACCGCCCGGGGGTGACATGCCGTGCGATACGCGGGTGCGGTGGCGAACGCGACGGGACTGGTCGCGGGCTACGCGCTGGACGCGCTGTTCGGTGACCCGCGCAGAGGGCACCCGGTCGCCGGATTCGGCCGGGCCGCCGCCGCCCTGGAACGTCGCCTCTACCGCCCGGAACGGCTGGCCGGTGCGATTTTCACCGCGCTCTGTGTGGGCGCGCCGGTGGCGATGGGGGTGGCTGCCACGGTGGGCACCCGGCGTCGGCCGGCGGCCCGGGCCGTGCTTGTCGCCGCCGGCACCTGGGCGGTGCTGGGCGGGCGCAGCCTGCGCCACGAGGCGAAGACGATGGGCCGCTCGTTGCGCGGCGGTGACCTGCCGGCGGCCCGACAGCGGCTCGGGCATCTCTGCGGGCGGGACCCGTCGACGCTCGACGAGCCCGATATCGCGCGCGCGACGGTGGAGTCGGTGGCGGAGAACACCTCCGACGCGGTGGTCGCCCCGCTTGTCTGGGGTGCGGTCGCCGGGCTGCCCGGCCTGCTCGGCTACCGCGCGGCGAACACTCTCGACGCGATGGTGGGCCACCGCAATGTTCGGTACGCCCGGTTCGGTACCCCGGCTGCCCGCCTGGACGACCTGCTCAACCTGGTGCCGGCTCGGCTGACCGGGCTGCTGACCGTGGCGCTGGCGCCGGCCGGCAAGGGCGACCGGGCGCGGGCCTGGCGGGTGTGGCAGCGGGACCGCGACGACCATCCCAGCCCCAACGCCGGGCAGTGCGAGGCGGCGATGGCCGGGGCGTTGGGCGTACGGCTGGGTGGACGCAACGTGTACTTCGGCCGTACAGAGGTGCGTCCCTTCCTCGGTGACGGGCCACGTCCCGAGGCACGGCATCTGGCGCGGGCGGCCCGCATCTCCCGGGCGGTCGGGCTGGCGACCCTCGGTCTCGCGGTGGCGTACCCGTTGACCGCGGGTCGCCTGGTGGCTGCCGCCGCCCGCCGGGCCGGTCCGCTGACCGGCATCGCGGCTCGGCGGGCGGGCCGTCGGTGAGCGGTGGGCTGCTGGTGGCCGGGACGACCTCGGATGCCGGCAAGAGTGTGCTCACCGCCGGCATCTGCCGGTGGCTGCACCGACGGGGTGTGAAGGTGGCGCCCTTCAAGGCGCAGAACATGTCGAACAACTCCGCCGTGGTACTCGGGCCGGACGGCCGGGGCGGCGAGATCGGCCGGGCCCAGGCGATGCAGGCGGCGGCCTGTGGGCTCGCGCCGGACCTGAGATTCAACCCGGTGCTGCTCAAGCCCGGCAGCGACCTGGCCAGCCAGGTGGTCCTGCTCGGCGAGGCGGTCGACACGATCACCGCCGCTACCTTCCGGACCCTGCGTCCCCGGCTCGCCGAGACCGCGTACGCGGCCCTGGCCGAGCTGCGCTCGGAGTACGACGTGGTGATCTGCGAGGGCGCCGGCAGTCCAGCGGAGATCAACCTACGCGACGGCGACTACGTGAACATGGGGCTGGCCCGGCACGCGCGGCTGCCCACGCTCGTCGTCGGCGACATCGACCGGGGTGGTGTGTTCGCCGCGATGTTCGGCACCCTCGCCCTGCTCGACCCCGCTGACCAGTCCCTCGTCGCCGGCTTCGTGGTCAACAAGTTCCGCGGCGACCGGGGTCTGCTCGCCCCCGGGCTGGAGATGCTGCGGCAGCTCACCGGACGTCCGACGTACGGGGTGCTGCCCTGGGCACTGGACCTGTGGCTCGACGCGGAGGACTCGCTCGCCTACGGCCGGGTGCTCGGTCGCCCGGCCGCCCCGCGCGGCACCGAATGGCTCGACGTGGCCGTGCTGCGGCTGCCCCGGATCAGCAACGCCACCGACGTCGAGGCGCTGGCGACGGAGCCGGGGGTGCGGGTACGCCTGACCGTCGAGCCGGCCGAACTCGCCGCCGCCGACCTGGTGGTGCTGCCCGGCTCGAAGTCGACGGTGGCGGACCTGGCCTGGCTGCGCGAGACGGGTCTCGCCGACGCCGTCACGGCGCACGTGGCGGCGAACCGTCCACTGCTCGGCATCTGCGGCGGCTACCAGATGCTGGCCCGCGCCATCCACGACCCGGTGGAGAGCCGGCAGGGCACGGTGCCCGGCCTCGGCCTGCTCCCCATCGAGATCACCTTCGACCACCGCAAGACCGTCCGACCGGCGGTGGGCAGCGCCGCGGGTGACCTTCCGGTCCACGGCTACGAGATCCACCATGGTCACGTCTCGACCGCCGACCCCCGGTTGGTCCCGTTGCTGCGGTACACCGGTGGCGCCGACGAGGGTGCCATGCACGGCGTCGTGCACGGTACCCACTGGCACGGCGCGTTCGAGTCCGACGAGTTCCGTCGCTGGTTCCTCACCCGGGCGGCCCGCCTCGCCGGACGTACCGGCTTCCGGGTCGCGCCGGACACCTCCTTCGCCGCCGCCCGGGAACGCAGTCTCGACCTGCTCGGCGACCTGGTCGAGGAGCACCTGGACACGGACGCCCTGTGGCGACTCGTCGAGGACGGGCCCCCGACCGACCTGCCGTTCGTCCCACCCGGCGCCCCGCAACGTTGATCTCGGGAACTGTCGTGCTCGCCCCGGTGGGCACCCGAGGGAGAGATCCACTGTGGCACGATCTCGTGGTGGTCCATACCCCTCGCTGGAGCCGACCAGCCCTGATGCTCCCGGTCGTGCTCGCCGGCTGTGCCGGCACCGCCGCTCCGGCAGCCGATTCACCTGCGTCACCCGCCGCGTCCTACCGGCTCGTCGACGATCTCTGCACCAAACTCGACCACCAGCCGCTGCTCGACGTGGCCGGCGGGACAACGCAGGTACGCGACCGCCCCGACCGGCCGGATCGCAAGAGCTGCGTGCTCAGCGCGGTGTCGAGGGACCCGCTGGCGATCCACGCGGTCACTATCACCATGCTGGTCGCAGATTCGACGACAGCGGCCCGCGAGTCGCTGGGCGGACCGCCGCCCGCCGGAGCGCAGGGCATCGCCCGGAAGGCCAGCGGGGTCGGCGACGGCGCCTGGGTGTCGATCCCACCGGCCAACGGCCCGATCACCGATCCACCGGAGCCCTACGACGGGCCGGTGGACAGCCGGCTCTCGATGGCGGCGGCGATGGCGGGAACGGCGGTGGTTCACCTGCAGCTCAATTTCATCGCGGCGCAGGTGCCGAACGAGGCCCGGACCGAGGAGCTGGCGATGGAGTACGCCAGGCAGACCCTGGCCCTGATGACCTACTGAATCAGTAGCGGACGTCGGCGGGTTGGTCGGAGAAGGGCAGGCCGGCCGACCGCCACGCCTCCACTCCGCCGATCATGTCGGTCGCCCGGTGCAGGCCCAGGGCGCGCAGGCTGGCGGCGGCGAGGCTGGAGCTGTAGCCCTGCCGGCACATCACCACGATCTCCAGGTCGTACCCGGTGGCCTCGGGGATCCGCCAGTCGCTGGCCGGGTCGAGCCGCCACTCCAGCACCGTCCGGTCGATCACGATGACGCCGGGCAGCTCGCCCTGTTCCCGACGCTGCGCGTCGGTGCGCGTGTCGATCAGGAGTGCGCCACGGCTCGCGGCCTGCACCGTCTCCTGCGGGGTCAACCGGGTCATGCCCGCGCGGGCCTGTTCCAGCAACGCCTCGACGCCGGGACTCATCACGGAATGGGACACGCCACGAGCATGCCGCGCGGTGCCCGGGCGTGCGATCCGAAGTGGCCCGGGACAACCCGATCGGTAACGTCGGTGTCCGTGGTGGTGGTCTTCGAGGCGTACGCCGGACTTGCGCGACGGGTGTTGGCGGGGCCGGCCCGGCTGGGGCGTACCCGGTTGGTGGCCGTCGACGGGCCCAGCGGCGCCGGCAAGACGGTCTTCGCGGCGCGCCTGGCCGATGCCCTCGCCGCCGCGACGCCCGACGCCACCCGGCCACCGGTGGTGCACACCGACGACCTGCTCGACGGATGGGACGACCAGCTCACCTTCTGGGACCGGCTGGAGGAGCAGGTGTTGGCGCCGGTACGAGCTGGGCGGGCCGGTGCCTACCGGCGCTACAGCTGGGTACGCCGGCGTTTCCTGCCCACGCCGGTGCCGGTGCCGGTCGCGCCGGTGCTGATCGTGGAGGGGGTCAGCGCGGCCCGGACGGCGGCCGTGGCGAGCTTGACCCTGGCGGTCTTCGTCACCGCCCCGCAGCCGCTGCGGCTGGACCGGGCGGTGGCCCGCGACGGTCCGGCGATCCTGCCGGAGCTGCGTCGCTGGCACATCACCGAACGCGCCCACTTCGCCGCCGACGGCACCGAGGCCCGGGCCGACCTGGTCGTCGAGGGCGCACCGGTGCTGCCGCACGCCGCCGAGCGCTACTACTGCCGACGCGGCTGACCGCACCGACCACACCACCCGCCGGCGTCCACCCGCCGCCGTCGGACCCGCCACGCCGGCCGCGCCGTCCGGTAAGGCCGGCATACGATGCCGGTCATGACCACACCGATCATGACCGAGTCCGACCTGCGGGAGGCCGTCGCGCGGGAGCTGCCCGGCGTACGGGCCGACCTGGAGCGCCTGGTCCGCATTCCCGGCATCGCCTTCGACGGCTTCGACCACGCGCACGTGGAGCGCTCCGCCGAGGCGGTGGCCGAGTTGCTGCGCGGCTGCGGCCTCGACGTCGAGGTGGTGCGGGCCGGTGGTCAGCCCGCCGTCATCGGCCGTCGGGCGGCGCCGCCCGGTGCCCCGACCGTGATGCTCTACGCCCACCACGACGTGCAGCCGATCGGCGACCCCACGTTGTGGGAGTCCGACCCGTTCGAGCCGGTGGAGCGCGACGGTCGGCTGTACGGGCGGGGTGCCGCCGACGACAAGGCCGGCATCATGGCGCACGTCGCGGCGCTGCGCGCGTACGGTGACCGGCTGCCGGTCGGCGTGGTCGTGTTCGTCGAGGGGGAGGAGGAGTACGGCTCCGACTCCCTGGAGCGGCTGCTCGCCGAGCACCGGGACAAGCTCACCGCCGACGTCATCGTGATCGCCGACTCGACCAACTGGGATGTCGGCGTACCGGCGCTGACCACGTCGTTGCGCGGCATCGTCAACTGCTTCGTGGAGGTGCGCACGCTGGACCACGCCGTGCACAGCGGCATGTTCGGCGGTGCCGTTCCGGACGCGCTCACCACCCTGGTCCGGCTGCTCGCCACGCTGCACGACGACGCCGGCAACGTGGCGGTGGCCGACCTGGTCGGCCGGGAGGCGGCCCGCGTCGACTACCCCGAGGACCGGTTCCGCGCCGAGGCCGGGCTGGCCGACGGCGTGCGGCTGTTCGGCACCGGCCGGATCACCGACCGGCTGTGGACCAAGCCGGCGCTCGCCGTGCTCGGCATCGACGCCCCGGCCACCGGCGAGGCGCCGAACGCGCTGGTTCCGGCGGCCAAGGCCAAGCTCAGCGTGCGGCTGGCGCCGGGCGACGAACCGAAGCGGGCGTACGCGGCGCTCCGCGCCCACCTGGAGCGGCACGCACCGTGGGGCGCGCAGGTCGAGGTGACCTTCGAGCACGACGGTGCCCCCTGCGTCATCGACGCCAGCGGCCCGATGTTCGACGCGGCCCGATCGGCCTTCCGGACCGCCTGGGACGGCACCGACGCGGTGGAGATCGGGGTCGGTGGCTCCATTCCGTTCATCGCCACGTTCCAGGAGATGTTCCCGCAGGCGGCGATCCTGGTGACCGGGGTGGAGGATCCGCACGCCCGAGCACACGGGCCGAACGAGAGCCTGCACCTGGGCGAGTTCGCCCGGGTCTGCCTCGCCGAGGCGTTGCTGCTGGCCAGAGTGGCTGAGGTGGGTCGAGGGTGAACCCGTAACTTCGCACCGACGGTAGCCGTTTCCGGTGTGTCGGACGCGGGGCTGTTGTAGCCTCTCGAACATGCGTACGAATGAGGTTCTGGCCCGCCTGGAGGCCGCCGTCATCGCTCTGGGGGACGTCGACGTCTCCGCGTGGCCCGAGGACACGCTGAAGGAACAGCTCGGCGAACTGTCCGCCGCGCTGGTCGCCCTGGATGCGTCGCTGTCGCGCATCGCCGACGGTGTCCGCGCCCGGGGGCTGCGGATCGAGGAGCCGGTGCCGGCCTGACGTCGGCGACCGCCGGGCGGCGGGGTGGCTGGACGGACGGTCCCGCGAGGGCGGCCGGGCCACCCTGTCGGGACCACCGAGAAGGTCGGGCCGTCCGCAGGTGGCGCCGGTTGTCGGTGGTGGCTGGCAGGATGAGGTCGTGCGGTTCCTGGACCTGGCTGCCACCTCCGCGGCCGTCGGCGCCACCAGCGGTCGTCGGGCCAAGGTGGAGCTGCTCGCCGATGCCTTGCGGCGGCTCGACCCGCCCGAGGTGGCGGCGGGCTCCGGTTGGCTCGCCGGCGAGCTGCGCCAGCGGCAGACCGGGGTCGGCTGGGCCAGCCTGCGCGACCTGCCCCCGCCGGCGACCGAACCGACGCTCAGCGTGTCGGCGGTGGACGCCGCGATCGACGAGATCGCGGCCGTGCACGGCGCCGGGTCGCAGGCTCGCCGCCGGGCCCTGGTGCACGCCCTCTACGCGGCCGCCACCGCCGACGAGCAGCGCCTGCTGACCGGCCTGTTCCTCGGCGAGCTGCGGCACGGTGCCCAGGCCGGGCTGCTCGCCGACGCGGTCGCCCGGGCAGCCGGGGTGCCCGTCGCCGTCGTACGCCGGGCGCTGCTGCTCGCCGGCGACCTGCGGGCGGTGGCGGTGGCCGCTCTCGGCGGCGGGGCGAGCGCGCTCGCCGAGTTCGGTCTCCGGGTGGGTCGACCCCTGGCGCCGATGCTGGCGCAGAGCGCGTCCACCGTCGACGAGGCGCTCGCCGCCACCGGGGTGCCCGCCGTGGTCGACGTGAAGCTCGACGGCATCCGCATCCAGGTGCACCGCAGTGGTTCCGACATCGCCGTCTTCTCCCGCAGCCTCGACGAGATCACCACCCGGGTGCCCGAGGTGGTCGCCGCCGTGCGTGCCCTGCCCGCCCGGGAGATCGTCCTCGACGGGGAGGCCATCGGGCTGGACGCCGCCGGCCGGCCGCTGCCGTTCCAGCAGACGTCCAGTGCCGCCGCCCGCCGGGCCGGGTCCGCTGGTCCCGCCGCCGGGGCACCGGTCGCGCCGGCGGTGCGCGCCGCCGCCGAACGGACCGGTGAGACCGTGCTCACGCCATACTTCTTCGACCTGCTGCACCTCGACGGGGTGGATCTGATCGACCTGCCGGGCCGGGAGCGGTGGGCGGCACTGCGCGGCACGGCCGACGCGTCGCTGCTGGTCGGTCGGATGGAGGTGGACGACCCGGAGCAGGCCGGCGAGGCCTTCGCCGCCGCACTGGACGCCGGCCAGGAGGGCGTGGTGGTCAAGGCGCCCGGCGCGCCCTACGACGCCGGTCGGCGTGGCGCCGCCTGGGTCAAGGTGAAGCCCCGGCACACCCTCGACCTGGTCGTGCTCGCCGTGGAGTGGGGCAGTGGCCGACGCACCGGGTGGTTGTCGAACCTGCACCTGGGCGCTCGTGACCCGGGCACCGGCGGGTTCGTGATGCTCGGCAAGACCTTCAAGGGGCTCACCGACGAGTTGCTGCGCTGGCAGACCGAACGCTTCCTCGGCCTCGCCGTGGACCGTGGCGACTGGGTCGTCCGGGTCCGACCCGAGCAGGTCGTGGAGATCGCCTTCGACGGCGTGCAGAGCAGTACGCGCTATCCCGGCGGGGTGGCCCTGCGGTTCGCCCGGGTGGTCCGCTACCGGGACGACAAGACCGCTGCCGAGGCCGACACCATCGACGCCGTCCGGGCTATCCACGCGGGCCGCCGGCCCGGCTGAGTGGTCAGGTGACGGCGGGGGTGCCGGAGTCGGCGGCCCGGTCGCGGGGGCGTTCGTCGACCACGCCGGCGAGCCGGCGGGCCTCACGGCGCGCGGTCCAGCCGTAGCCGACCAGGGTCATCGCCGCGAAGATCCACCACTGGACGACGTAGCCGAGGTTCTGCCAGTTGTTGGTGTGGCCGATCGACACGGCCCGGAACGTCGGGTCGGCGGCCGGCGTCTGCTCGTCCAGAAGCACGTACGCGCCGTGCACCGGGTAGGGCAGCTCGCCGGCGAGCTGAGGCACGGAGACCCGGCGGCTCTCCAGGCGGCCCTCGCGGCGGGACACCTTGGCGTCGCCGCTCTCGCTCGCGTGCACCCGACCCTCGACGGTCACCTCACCCGCCGGCGCCGGTGGCACGTCCGGCTGCGCCACCGCCCCGCCGGGGGCGGGTGGGATCCAGCCTCGATCCACCAGGACGGCGGTGCCGTCGGTGAGCAGCAGCGGGGTGACCACCTCGAAGCCGACCCGGCCCTCAGCCGTGCGGCCCCGCACCAGGACGATGTTGCCGGCGTCGTACCGGCCGGTCACGGTGACCCGGGTGAAGGTCCGCTCCTCCGCCGGTGGCGCACCGACCGTGCCCGGGCCACCGGTCGGCGCGGGCAGCGCCTCGCGCAGCGGCACGGGATCCATCCGCAGGCCGGCGTCGATGCGTTCGTTGATCGCGGTGCGGCCGTGGTAGCGGTCCAGCTGCCAGTTGCCGAGCAGCACCATCACCGTGGCGGCGGCCAGGGCCAGCACGAGCAGGCCCAGCCAGCGCGGGGTCAGCAGGAACCGGTACACGCCACGAGGTTACCCGTGTGACCGCCGCCACTGCGCCGAGCCGTCGGGGCGTCCGCGCGTCGTTGTCGGCGCCGGGCTGCCGCAGGCAGTGAGCCCGGCCGAATCCGACGACGCGGACCTCGTGGTGGCGGAGCGTACCCGCGTCGGGGCGGTCCGCCACCGACTGGCTGACCTGGCCCGGACAGTGCGGCGGAGGGTGCGTGTCCGGCGTCCGGTTCAGCTATCGTCACGCGGGCGGAGCGCGCCGACGGTCGGCACGCCGACCGCTCGCGAGGAGTCGATGATGACCGTCGTGCCGCGTCTGGTGCTCAGTGCCCCCTCCTCCGGGCACGGCAAGAACGCGCTGGCGATCGGTCTGCTCGCCGCGCTCGCCGACCGGGGCCTCGACGTGGCCGGCTTCAAGATCGGGCCCGACCAGGTGGATGCGGCGTACCTCGGGCTGGCCAGCGGCCGACCCGGGCGCACCCTGGACCCGCGGCTGGTGGGTGCCGAACGCGTCGCCCCGCTGCTGCTGCACGGTGCGCAGGGCACGGACCTCGCGGTGGTGCAGGGCAGCATGGGTCTGTACGACAGCCTGACCGGCCGGAGCGAGACCGAGTCGACCGCCGCCGTCGCCACCATGCTTCGCAGCCCGGTGGTGCTGGTGGTCGACGTCGCCGCGATGGGCCAGTCGGTGGCCGCCCTGGTGCACGGCTTCCGGGCGTACGACGAACAGTTGTGGATCGGTGGCGTGATCCTCAACCGGGTCGCCTCCGCCCGGCACGAGGCGCTGCTGCGGGAGGCGCTCGACGACATCGGCATGCCGGTCTACGGCGCGCTGCGCCGTCAGGATCTGCCCTCGGTGCTGCCGTCGCGCCGGCACGGCGTGGTGCCGGTGCTCGAACGCGCCGGTGAGGCCACCCGGGCGGTCCGGCGGTTGGGTGAGGCGGTGACCGCCACGGTCGACCTGGAGCGGCTGCTCGGGCTGGCCCGGTCGGCACCGGCGCTGGGCGTGCCGCAATGGTCGCCGCCGAACACGGCCGAGGCCGCCCCGGCCCGGCCCGCCGGCGCCGCTCCTGCCGTCGTGGCGCTGCTCGGCGGACCGGGCGGCAGCTTCAGTCACGCCGAGACGGCCGAGCTGTTGCGGGCCGCCGGTGCGGAGGTGATGACGCTCGACCCGTTCGCCGACGAGGCACTGCCGGCCGGCACCCGTGCCCTGGTGGTCGGCGGAGCACTGCCCGAGTCGTACGCGGAGCAGCTCTCCGCCAACCGGCGGCTCTGCATCGCGGTCGCCGAACTGGCCCGCACCGGCCGACCGGTGGTCGCCGAGGGCGCCGGCCTGCTCTGGCTGGCCCGCGAACTCGACGGGCTGCCGATGTGCGGGGTGATCGACGCGATCGGCAGCCTGCGGGACGGGCTGGTGGTCGGCTACCGGGAGGCGACCGCTCAGGGCGACAGCGTGGTCGCCGCCCGTGGTGACGTGGTGGTCGGGCACAAGGAGCACCGGGCGGTCCTCACCCCCCGGGGCGGGCAGCGTCCGGCGTGGAGCTGGCCCGGTGGCGCGCCGGAGGGGTTCATCTGGCGGGGTGTGCACGCCTCCCAGCTCGTGCCGCACTGGGCCGCGTACCCGCAGATCGCGACGCGGTTGGTGGCCGCCGCTGCGGCCGAGCCGGCCACGGTCCCGGTCGGCCCCGGCGGCGGTGTCCCGGCCGGGCCGGCGGGTGCCGCCCCGGGCGACCCGGCCGGTGCGGTGGCGTCCGAGCCGGTCGCCGGGCCGTCGGCCTGAGCATCAGCCGACGATCCGGTCCGACGGTGGCACGAAGTCCCGCTTGGGTTTGCCCTTCAGGGCGTCGCGGAGCGTGTTCGACACCGCCGCGATCGGGATCTGCGACTGGCCGTCACCCACCGCGTTGAACGGATTGTCGGGGTCGGAGATGAAACTGGCCGCCGCCAGTTCCGGCGTGTAGCCGACGAACCAGGCGGATCGCGTGCTGTCCGTCGTACCGGTCTTGCCGGCCACCGGGCGGCCCACCGTGCCGCGCACACTGTCGGCCGTGGACCAGCCGCCGCAACTGCCCTTGGCCGGGGTGTCGCCGGTGGGGCAACGGGCGGCGTCGGTGGCCGCGCGCGCCGCGTCGGCGCTGACCACCTGGCGGCAGCGTGGCTTGGCGACCTCCCGTTCGATGCCGCCGGGTGTGGTGTAGGTGGCCGGGGTGCCGTCCCGGTTGTAGATGGCGTTCACCGGCAGCGCCTCGCAGTAGCGCCCGTCGGCGGCGACCGCCGCGTAGGCGTTGGCCATCTCCAGCGGAGTGGCGTCGGAGACGCCCAGGGTGAACGCGCCCCACTTGTTGGCCTTCGCCGGGGAGGCGTGCTCCCGGTCCACGTCGGTACGCCAGCGCAGCCCCAGTTGCTCGGCGAGCCGGACGGCCCGTTCCGCCCCGACCTGCTCCTCCAGCCAGACGAAGTAGGTGTTCACCGACTTGCCGAAGCCGGACCACATGGTCTGCGTGCCGCTCATCGCGCCGCTGGCGTTCGAGGGCTGCCAGCCGTCGTAGACCTCGGAGCGGTAGCTGTGCGGCGCGTTGAAGGTGGTGCTGAGCGGCATGCCGGCGTCGAGGGCGGCCAGCATGGGGAACATCTTGAACGTCGACCCGGCCTGGTACCCGGGCAGGTCACCACCGCCCATCAGGGGTGCCACGGTGTTCGGGTAGTTGGCCTTGACGTCCGGTCCGGCCTCCGGGTTGGAGCTCAGCGGGTTCTCGTCCAGGTTGAGGGAGTAGGTGCGGTTCACCGCCATCGCCTTGACCCGGCCGGTGCCCGGTTCGGAGACCACGATGCCGTTGGCGAACGGGCTGCCGGTGTTCGACTCGGTGCCGACGTTCTTCTCCGCCGCCGCCTGGATCTTCGGGTCCATGCTCAGCACGATCCGATAGCCGCCCCGGCGTAGCTTGTCCAACCGCTGGAGCGGGTTCGCACCGAACGCCGGCTGGGCGCTCCACCAGTTCTTCAGGTAGTCGCAGAGGAACCCCCAGCTGTTCCACTTCTCGGGCACCGCCGCGCAGTCGTTCGGCGGATAGGTCAGTCGGAGCCGGATCGGCTCACCCTTCGCCGCCTGCGCGGAGTCCGGTGAGACGTAGCCGAGACGTGCCATGTTGTCCAGCACGTAGTTGCGACGGGCGGTGGCCTCCTTCTGGTCCGAGCTGGCCGGGTCGTACTGGGAGGGTGACTTCACCAGCCCGGCGAGGGTGGCCGCCTCGACGGCGGTCAGCTCCTTGGGGGTCTTCGAGAAGAAGATCTCGCTGGCGGCGTAGATGCCGTACGCGCGGTGCCCGAAGTACGCGGAGTTGAGGTACCGCTCCAGGATGTCCTCCTTGCTCAACTCCTTCTCCAGGTCGACCGCCATGCGCATCTCCTTGATCTTGCGCGTCGGGGTCTGCGCGGTGGCCTCCTGCACCTCCCTGGGGTTGGTGGCGCTGTCGCGCAGCGCCATCCGGACGTACTGCATGGTGAGCGTGGAGGCGCCCTGGGAGACGCCGCTGGAGCGGGCGTTGGCCACGAAGGCGCGGGCGACGCCCTTCGGGTCGACGCCGTGGTGCTGGTAGAAGCGGTTGTCCTCGGCGGCCACGATGGCCTGCTGCATGCTGGGCGAGATGTCCGACAGCTTGGTGTACTGCCGGTACTCCTCGAAGAACATGGTCAGCACGGTCCTGCCGTCGGGGGCGTACAGGTAGGAGGTCTCGGCGGGCAGGGCGGTGGTCAGCAGCCGGGTCTTGCTCTCCACGGCGTGCGCGGTGGCCTTGGCGCCGATACCGGTCACCGCGACGGCCGGGTACGCGGCGGCGGCGACGACGATGCCGGCGATCAGCCCGGCGCGGAGCAGTGGAACGAGACGACCAGCGGCAGCAAGGGGTCGGTAGCTCACCCCGTCAAGTTATGACATTTCCGATTCAAGCATGAGAAATACTCATGAAGTGATGCGTGGTGATGCGGCCCACCCGCCGGGTTGCTGTCGCCCGCGCCGCCTTCCCGGCAGGATCGCGGTCATGCATGGGCAGCTGAGCACGACACCCACAGCGGCGGCCGAACCGGATCTGACCCACCACGGTGACGCCGAGGTCGCCACGGGCCTGGTCGACCTCGCCGTCAACGTGCGACGCGCCCCGCTGCCACCCTGGCTGGCCGGACCGATCACCGCGTCGATGACCGACCTCGCCGCGTACCCGGACCCGCGCCCGGCACGCGCCGCCGTCGCCGCCCGGCACCGTCGCCCACCCGAGGAGGTACTGCTCACCGCCGGAGCCGCCGAGGGCTTCGTGCTGCTCGCCCAGGCACTGCGCGGGCTACGCCGGCCGGTGGTGGTGCACCCGCAGTTCACCGAGCCGGAGGCCGCGTTGCGGGCTGCCGGACACCCGGTGGAGCGGGTGCTGCTCGACGCGGCGGACGGTTTCCGGCTCCACCCGGATCGGATACCCGCCGACGCCGACCTGGTGATGATCGGCAACCCGACGAATCCCACCTCCGTGCTGCATCCCGCCGCCGACCTCGCCGCGCTGGCCCGCCCCGGTCGGGTCCTCGTGGTCGACGAGGCGTTCGCCGACACCGCCGCCAGGACCGGCGTACCCGGCGAACCCGAATCGCTTGCCGCCCGCCGGGACCTGCCGGGACTGCTGGTCGTGCGCAGCCTCACCAAGACGTGGGGGCTGGCCGGACTGCGGATCGGCTACCTGCTCGGCGAGGCCACCCTGCTGCGCCGACTGGCCGCCGTACAGCCGCTCTGGGCGGTTTCCACCCCGGCGCTGGCCGCCGCCGAGGCCTGTGCGGGTCCCGAGGCGGCCCAGGCCGAACGGGCCATCGCCGAGCAGCTCGCGGCCGACCGCGAACATCTGGTCGCGCGGCTGTCGGCCCTGCCCGGGATACGCGTGGCCGGTCGTCCGGCCAGCGCCTTCGTGCTGGTACGGATCTCCGGCGCTGACCGGATCCGGGACCTGCTGCGGGCGCGTGGCTGGGCGGTACGCCGGGGTGACACGTTTCCCGGACTCGGTCCGGACTGGCTGCGGATCGCAGTTCGGGATCGGACGACCACCGACGCTTTCACCACCGTGCTGGCCGAGATCATGGAGGCATGATGCTGGACAACACCATCGCGGCCGTCGGCCCGCTCGACGAGTCGGCGATGACCGCGGCGCGGCAGTTGCAGGCGCGCCTGACCAAGCCCGCCGGTTCGCTCGGCGCCCTGGAGGAGCTGTCCGTACGCCTCGCCGGCCTGGCCGGCAGCTGCCCGCCACCGGTGCCCGACCGGGCGGCGGTGGCGATCTTCGCCGGTGATCATGGCGTGCACGCCCAGCGGGTCAGTCCCTGGCCGCAGGAGGTCACCGGGCAGATGGTGGGTAACTTCCTGGCCGGTGGAGCGGTGGTCAACGCCTTCGCCCGGCAGGCGGGCGCCTCGGTGACCGTGATCGACGTCGGGGTGGCGACCCCGCTGCCGGTGGCCGACGACCACCCGGACGGTTCCGGTGGCCCGCACGGCGCACCGGAACCGGTGGTGCCCCGGCTGGTGAACGCACCGGTCCGGCGCGGTACCCGGGACATGACCGTCACCGCCGCGATGACCCGGCAGGAGGCACTGGCAGCGGTCGAGGTCGGCATCGGCGTCGCCGGGGACCTGGCCGACGCCGGCGCCGGAATTCTGCTGACCGGTGACATGGGGATCGCCAACACCACCCCGGCCGCCGCCCTGATCGCCGCCTTCACCGGGGCCGACGCCGCCGAGGCCACCGGCCGGGGTACCGGCGTGGACGACCCGACCTACCAGCACAAGATCGAAGTGGTCCGGGCCGCGCTGCGCCGGCACGAACCCGACCCGGCGGATCCCCTCGGTGTGCTGGCCGCAGTCGGTGGGTTGGAACACGCCGCCCTGGCCGGGTTCGTGCTCGGCGCCGCGGCGCGCCGCGTACCGGTGCTGCTGGACGGGGTGATCGCGGTCTCCGCCGCGCTTGCCGCGGCGGCCTTCGCCCCGGATTCCGTGGCAGCCATGGTCGCCGGTCACCGTTCCGCCGAGCCCGGCGCGACGGTCGCGCTGCGCCAGCTCGGCCTCACCCCCCTGATCGACCTCGGACTGCGGCTCGGCGAGGGCACCGGTGCGTTGCTGGCTCTCCCCGTGGTCACCGGCGCGGTCCGGGTGCTGCACGAGGTGGCCACCTTCGACTCCGCCGGGGTGGCCGAGAAGTGAGCGAGCGAACCCTTCGGGCTGCCGCCCGCTTCGCCGGGCACCACCGGTGCGCGGAGCGAGGCGGCCTGAGCGCGCGTGCGATGAAACGATCAGGCCCAGCAGTGGCCGCGCCCCGCCGCTGCCCGGCGAAGCGGGCGGCAGCGTGAGCAACAATTCCTATCCCCTCGGGCTCCGGCTGGCCGGACTCCGCGTGGTGGTGGTCGGCGGGGGAGCGGTGGCCACGCGGCGGGTCCCGGCGCTGCTCGACGCGGGCGCGGACGTACTGCTGGTGACGCCGGAGATCACCCCGGCGCTGCGCGCGCACGTCGACGCAGGGCGGCTGCGCTGGGCGGCACGCCGGTTCACCCCGGACGACCTCGACGGCGCCTGGCTGGTGCAGGTCGCCATCGACGACCCGATCGCCGCCGCGGAGGTCAGCGCCGCCGCCGCCCAACATCGGATCTTCTGCGTACGCGCCGACGACCGGAACGCGGCGACGGCCTGGACCCCGGCCGTGACCCGGTACGGCCCGGTCACCGTCGCGGTGCACGGCGGCGGCGACCCACATCGCGCGGTGAGCGTCCGCGACGCCATCCGTACCCTCCTGCAACACGAGCGGAAGCCGCTGGAGCCGGCCGAGCCGGAAACCCCGAACCGTCCCGCAGACGGGGGCGGTCGTCCCGGTCGGGTCGCCCTGGTGGGTGCCGGACCCGGTGACCCGGAGCTGATCACCCTCCGTGGGTGGCGGCTGCTCAGCGAGGCCGACGTGGTGGTCGCCGACCGGCTGGTGCCCGGACTGCTCCTGGACGAACTGCGCTCGGGCGTGGAGCTGGTGGACGCCTCCAAGATCCCCTACGGCCCGTCCCGGACGCAGGAGGAGATCAACCGGATTCTGGTGGACCGGGCGTTGGCGGGCGCCTTCGTGGTCCGGCTCAAGGGCGGTGACCCGTACGTCTTCGGCCGGGGCGGCGAGGAACTGCTGGCCTGCGCGGCGGCCGGAGTGCCGGTCACCGTGGTACCCGGGGTGACCAGCTCGATCGCCGCACCGGCCGCGGCGGGCATTCCGGTCACCCACCGGTCGGTGGCACACGAGTTCACCGTCGTGTCCGGGCACGTCGCGCCGGAATCGCCGGACTCACTGGTCCGCTGGGAGGCGCTGGCCGGGCTACGCGGCACGCTGGTGATCCTGATGGGCCTGAAGAACCTACCGTCGATCGCCAGCACGCTGCTGGCGCACGGACGGGCGGCCGGTACGCCGGCCGCGGTCATCCAGGAGGCCACCACCGGCGGTCAGCGGATCGTCCGCGCCACGCTCGGCGAGGTGGCCGAGGCGGTGACCGCTGCGGGGTTGCGTCCGCCGGCGGTGGTCGTGGTCGGTGACGTGGTCGAGGCACTGGGGGCGGCCGGGCTGGACTGAGCGTTTGCTCTGGGGGTTCCGGCTTATTCGGTGGGGCTTGGTTGTGTCCGGGTTCTTGGGTGGTTGCGGTGGGGGGGGGGGGGGGGGGGGGGGGGGGCGGGGGGGGGGGGGGGGGGGGGGGGGGGGGGGGGCGGGCGGCCCCCCGCCCGCGGCCGGCCCGGGCGCGCGCGCGGGGGG